>NZ_JBEPDB010000076.1:0-46760 GCF_040300025.1 Dactylosporangium sp. NPDC000555
ATCCGCGGCGAGCTGCCCTCGCCGCTCGACCCGCCGTCCGGCTGCCGCTTCCGCACCCGCTGCCCGCGGGCGCAGGAGCTGTGCGCGCTGCAGGAGCCGACGGTGCGCCCGGCCGGCGACGGCCACTTCGTGGCGTGTCATTTTCCACTCGACAGTGAACAGAGGTGAGACCACCGTGACGCAGCTACGCCCGGAGCTGTTCTTGCCGGAGCCCGAACCACGTGAGGTCAAGTACACGGTCATCTCGGTCGACGACCACCTGGTCGAGCCGCCGAACGCGTTCGAGGGGCGGTTCCCGGCCAAGTTCGCCGAGCAGGCACCCCGCGTCGTGGTCGACGACGACGGCAACGAGGGCTGGATCTTCAACGGCGAGCGCCTGGTGCAGGTCGGCGCGCACGCGCAGGCGGGCCGCCGCAAGGAGACGGTGGAATTCGAGCCGGCCCGCTACGACGAGATGCGCCCCGGCTGCTGGAACATCCACGAGCGGGTCAAGGACATGGACATCAACGGCGTCTGGGCCGCGATGAACTTCCCGTCCGGCGTCACCGGCTTCTGCGGCCGGGTGTTCACCCACTGCAAGGACGCCGAGCTCGGCAAGGCCGCCGTCAAGGCCTGGAACGACTGGCTCTTCGAGGACTGGTACTCGCCCTACCCGCAGCGCATGATCCCGCTCGGCATGATCTACATGGCCGACGCGCAGGAGGGCGCCGCGGAGATCCGCCGCAACGCCGAGCGCGGGTTCCGCTCGGTCACGCTGCCCGAGCGCCCGCAGGGACTGGGCCTGCCGTCGCTGTTCAGCGGGCACTGGGACCCGATCATCGAGGCGTGCGCCGAGACCGGCACGGTGATCAGCCTGCATGTCGGATCCAGTGGCGGATACCCCACACCGAAGGACGTCGGCCCGGCCCGGCAGCCGCTCGCGGCCACGCTGTTCGGCCAGCTGTCGCTCGCCGCCTGCGCCGAGTGGCTCTGGTCCGGCTACCCCGTGCGGTACCCCAACCTGAAGATCGCCATGTCGGAGGGCGGCATCGGCTGGGTGCCGATGATGCTCGACCGCCTCGACAACCTCATCGAACGGTCCGGCTACGGCCTGGGCTGGAGCGATCGCCCGGCCGACGTGCTGCGCCGCAACTTCTGGTTCTGCACGCTGGACGACCCCTCGACGATCGACCTGCGCCACGTCATCGGCGTCGAGAACATCATGCTGGAGACCGACTTCCCGCACGGCGACGGCACGTGGCCGGACACGCAGCTGGTCGTGGAGAAGTGCTGGGGCCACATCCCGCCCGCCGAACTGCGCCAGATGTGCTCGCAGAACGCCGCGACGCTGTACCGGCACCCGCTGCCGCCGGTCGTGCTCCCGCAGGACTGACGCGCGATGCCGTTCCCCGCCGGTGCGCCCGTCATCGACACGATGATCGGCTTCCGAGAGGCCGGATGGGGTCAGTACGACTACATCAGGCGCCAGACGAAGGACCGCGAGTCGCGGGAGGAGCTCGACTTCCCGGCCGAGTTCCTCTTCCGCGACGTGCCCAAGGATCTGCCCACCGCCGACCCGGTCGCGGTCACCGTGGCCGAGATGGACCGCTGGGGAGTCCACAAAGGACTCATCCGGATCAACGACGACGTGTCCCGCGACGCGCTGCGCCGCTTCCCCGACCGGTTCATCCCGCAGCTGCGCCTGGACCCGCACCACGGCATGGACGCGCTGCGGCAGCTGGTGCGGGAGTACGAGACCAGCGGCGTGCGTGCGGTCTCGCTGTTTCCCGCGGGCTACCTTCCTCAGGTTCCCATCAACGACAAGAAGATGTACCCGATCTACGCCAAGTGCGTCGAGCTCGGCCTGCCCGTCTTCGTGTGCGCGGGCGTGCCCGGGCCCCGGGTGCGGATGGCCGCCCAGCACGTGGAGCTCATCGACGAGGTGATGTACGACTTCCCGGAGCTGGTCCTCGTCACCCGCCACGGCTGCGAGCCGTGGACCGATCTGGCGGTGAAGCTCATGCTCAAATGGCCCAACCTGTACTACTCCACGTCGGCGTTCGCGCCACGGCACTACCCGGCGGCGATCGTCGACTACGCCAACACCCGCGGCGCGGACAAGGTGCTGTACGCCGGCTACTTCCCGTCCGGGCTGAGCCTGGAGCGGATCATGACCGAGCTGCCCGCGGTGCCGTTCAAGGACTCCGTGTGGCCCGGGTTCCTGCACGGCAACGCCGCCCGCGTGCTGGGCCTGGCCACGTGAGCGGCCCGAAGCGAAGCGTAGGGGCCGCTCACCATGGGCGCAGGTTCAGCTCATGCCGCAGTCGGAGCGAAGCGGAGGTTTCGGCGTGAGTGGCCCGGAGCGGAGCGTAGGGGCCGCTCGCCATGGGCGCAGGTTCAGCTCATGCCGCAGTCGGAGCGAAGCGGAGGTTTCGGCGTGAGCGGCCCGAAGCGGAGCGTAGGGGCCGCTCACTATGGGCGCAGGTTCAGCTCATGCCGCAGTCGGAGCGAAGCGGAGGTTTCGGCATGAGCGGTATCGCGCTCACGGCCGAGCAGCGGGACCTGGCCGACGCGGTGACCGGCCTGCTGGGGCGGCACCTGCCGGCCGGGGCCGTGCGGGCCGGCCTCGACGGCTTCGCCGCCGGGACGCTGCCAGCCGTCTGGCCCCGCCTCGCCGAGCAGGGGCTGCTGAGCGACCTCGTGCCCGCCTGGGATCCGCCGGGCGAGGGCTGGGTGGAGCTGGCCGTCGTCGTCGAGGCGGCCGGACGGGCGCTGCTGCCCGGGCCATTCCTGCCCACCGTGCTCACCACCGCCGTACTCGCCGACGCCGGCCATCGCCCGCCCGCCGACGGCCCGGCGGCCTGCGCGCTCGGCCCGGGCGGGCTGCGGGCCTCGCGGACCGCGGACGGCTGGCGAGTCGACGGCAGCTCCGAGCCGGTTCTCGCCCTGCCGGGGGCCGCCTTCGCCCTGCTGTGCGCTCGGGCCGGCGACGGCACCGACGTGTGGTTCGTGGCCCGGCCCGGCGCCGACGCCGGGCTCACCGTCGCCGCCGCCGAGCCGGTCGACCTGACCCGGTCCCTCGGCCGTGCGGTGGCCGAAGGCCTGCGCGTCGATGCGGCCACGGGCGTGCGGACCGCCCGGGTCCGGGACCTGGCCGCGGTGCTGTTCGCCGCCGAGTCGGCCGGCCTCGCTCTCTGGTGCGTGGACACCGCGCTGGAGTACGCGCGGGTCCGGGAGCAGTTCGGCCGCCCCATCGGCTCGTTCCAGGCGGTGAAGCACCGGCTGGCGCGGCTGTGGGTGCGCTGCGGGCTCATCGCCGCCACCGCGTGGGACGCGGCCCGCGCCGTGGCCGACGGGCCCGCGCAGCTCGGCGTGGCCGCCGCGGCCGCCGCCGTGCGCGGCCCGGCCGATGCGCGCGAGGTGGCGCTGGACTGTGTCACCGTGCTCGGCGGCATCGGGTACACCTGGGAGCACGACATCCACCTGTACTGGCGCCGGGCCGTGGCGCTCGGCCAGCTGCTCGGCACGCCGGCAGGGTGGGCGGCCGAGCTGGCGGGGCGGCGTCGCGCGGCCGCCCGGACGTTCGACGTCGAGCTGGACGAGCCCGAGCTGCGCCGCGCCGCGGCCGAGGTCGTCGACCGGGCCGCCGCCCTGCCCGAGCCGCGGCGCCGGCGGTACCTCGCCGAACAGGGCTATGTCGCACCGGAGTACCCCCCGCCGTACGGCATCGACGCCGGCCCGGCCCAGCAGCTGGTCATCGCCCAGGAGTTCGCCCGGGCCGGGATCGCCGCGCCGGACCTGCGCATCGGCGCGTTCACGCTGCCCACCGTCCTCGCCTTCGGCACCCCGGGGCAGCGCGAGCGGTTCCTGCCGCCGGCGCTGCGCGGCGAGACCGTGTGGTGCCAGCTGTTCAGCGAGCCGGGCGCCGGGTCAGACCTCGCCGCCCTGTCGACCAAGGCCGTGCGGGTGCCCGGCGGTTGGCGGCTGACCGGGCAGAAGGTCTGGACCTCGCGGGCGCACGAGGCCGACTGGGGCGTGTGCCTGGCCCGCACCGACCCCGACGCCCCGCGCCACGGCGGCCTGTCGTGCTTCGTGGTCGACCTGCACACCGAGGGCGTCGAGGTGCGCCCGCTGCGGCAGGCCAACGGGGCGTACGGGTTCAACGAAGTCTTCCTCACCGAGGTGTTCGTCCCCGACGACTGCCTGATCGGCGAGCCCGGCCAGGGCTGGGTGGCGGCGCGCACCACGCTCGCCAACGAGCGGGTCAGCATAGCCGGCAAGGTCGTCGACGGCTGGGAGGCGCTCGTCGCCCGCGCCGGCGGCCGGGACGACCCGGCCACCGCGGTCGCGCTCGGCCTGCTCGCCGCCGACCAGCACGCGTTGCATTCGCTCATCCTGCGCTCCGTGCTGCTGCGGTTGTCCGGGCTGCGCTCCGGGGCGGAGTCCAGCGTGCTCAAGGTCGCCGCGGCCGAGCACCACCGGGCCGTCGCCACGGCCGCGCTCGACCTGCTCGGCCCGGACGGGGCGTCGGCGAGCGATGCCAGCCGCGACTACCTCGGGGTCCCGGCCCGACTCATCGGCGGAGGCACCATGGAGATCCAGCTCAACGTCATCGCGGAGCGCGTGCTGCGGCTCCCGCGCGAGCCGCGGACGGAGGTGACGTCATGAGCGAGCCGACCGTCGGTGAGCTGCTGCTCGCCCGGGCCGGCGACGACCGCACCGGCCTGCGCTTCGAGGGGGCGAGCTGGACCTGGGACGAGCACGTGCGGGCCAGCGCGCAGCGGGCGGCCTGGCTCGCCGGCTCCCGCCGCCCCGGCCCGTTCCATGTCGGCGTTCTCCTCGACAACGTCCCCGAGTTCAGCCTCATGCTCGGCGCGGCGGCCCTGGGCGGGTCGACGGTCGTCGGGCTCAACCGGACCCGCCGGGGCGCGGAGCTGGCCCGCGACATCTGGCACACCGACTGCCAGGTGGTGCTGACCGAGGAGCGGTACCTTCCGCTGCTCGACGGCGTGCCCGGCCTGCCGCCGGTCGTCACGATCGACGGCAGCGCTTACCCGAAGCTGCTCGCCGAGCACGAGGGCGCGCCGATCCCCGACCGGCTGCCGCCCGCGGACGCCCTCTTCATGCTGATCTTCACCTCGGGCACCACCGGCGCGCCCAAGGCCGTGCGATGCACGCAGGGCACGGTCGGGCTGCGCGCGGCCCGGATGGCGGTGACGACCGGGATGACGACGCAGGACACCGTCTATATCGCGATGCCGATGTTCCACTCCAACTCGATCGTCGCGGGCTGGGGGCCGGCCCTGGCCGGAGGCGCCACGATGGTGCTCAAGCGCCGCTTCTCCGCATCGGAGTTCGTCGACGACGTGCGCGCCTACGGCGTCACCTACACCAACTACGTCGGCAAGCCGCTGTCCTACATCCTCGCGACGCCGCCCGGCCCGGACGACGCCGACAACCCGCTGCGGCTGGCCTACGGCAACGAGGCGTCGGAGCACGACATCGCCGAGTTCGCCCGCCGGTTCGACACCGAGGTGGTCGACGCGTTCGGCAGCACCGAGGGCGGGGCGCGCTTCTACCGCACGCCGGAGACGCCGTCCGGCTCGCTCGGCCTGGCCCGCGGGGACGTGCGGATCGTCGACCCGGACACCGTGGCGGAGCGGCCCCGGGCCGTCTTCGACGCGGGCGGCCGTTTGCGCAACCCGCTCGAGGCGGTCGGCGAGATCGTCAACTTCGACGGTCCCGGTACGTTCGAGGGCTACTACAACAACGACGAGGCGACGGCGCTGCGGCTGCGCGACGGCCGGTACCACAGCGGCGACCTGGGCTACCGCGACGAGGCCGGCTTCTTCTACTTCGCCGGGCGCAGCCAGGAGTGGCTGCGCGTCGACGGCGAGAACCTGGCCGTGGCGCCGATCGAGCGGGTGCTGGCGCGCCACCCCGACGTGGTGCTGGCGGCCGTCTACGCGGTGCCCGATCCGGTCGCCGGCGACCAGGTCATGACGGCACTGGTACTGCACGAGGGCCGCCCGTTCGACCCGGAGGGCTTCGCGGCCTGGTTCGCCGTGCAGCCGGACACCGGCACGAAGTGGGCGCCCGCATTCGTGCGCGTCGCCGAGCGGCTGCCGCAGACCGCCACCAACAAGGTGGTGAAGGCGACGCTCGCGATGCAGCGGTGGAACTGCGCCGACCCGGTCTGGTGGTGCCCGCCGCGCTCGGCCGGCTACCGCAGGCTGGAGGCGGCCGACGTCGAGGCGATCCGGGCGCGCTTCGCCGCGCACGGCCGGGAACGGCTCCTGACATGACGGTTCGTGGCAAGAATGGGGAAGCGATGGACGACAGCAGCACCCGGCTCGACGGCCTGGTCGCGGTGGTGACCGGGGCCGGCCGCGGGCTCGGCCGGGCCGAGGCGCTGGCGCTCGCCGACGGCGGCGCCCGCGTGGTGGTCAACGACTTCGACGCCGACGCGGCCGAGGCCGTCGTGGCGGCGATCGCGGCGGCCGGCGGGGAGGCGGTGGCCGGCCCGGGCGACGTGGCCGACTTCGCCTTCGCCAAGGGGCTGGTCGAGACGGCCGTCGAGCGGTTCGGCCGCCTCGACGTCCTCGTCAACAATGCCGGAATCCTGCGCGACCGCATGCTCTTCGGGATGTCCGAGGAGGAGTGGGACGCCGTGCTGCGGGTGCATCTGCGCGGGCACTTCGCCACCTCGCGGTGGGCCACCGCCCACTGGCGGGAGCGGTCGAAGCGCAGCGGCGGCCCGGTGTACGCCCGAGTGGTCAACACCGCCTCGGAGTCGGCCCTGATCGGCGCGCCCGGGCAGGCCAACTACGCCTCGGCCAAGGCGGGCATCATCGCGCTGACCCTGGCCACCGCGCGGGGCTGCGCCGCCTACGGGGTGCGGGCCAACGCGATCTGCCCGCGCGCCAACACCCGCATGACCGCGGCCGGCGACGACACCGTCGCCGACGACCCGTTCGGCGCGGACAAGGTCGCCCCGCTCGTGGCCTATCTCGCGAGCCCGGCCGCGGACCGGCTCTCCGGCCAGGTGTTCGTCGCCTACGCCGGGATGGTGGCGCTGCTCGCGGCGCCGCAGGTGGACCGGCGCTTCGACGCGCCGGGCGGCACCTGGACGCCCGAGGGCCTCGCGGCCGAGCTCGGGCCGGTGTTCGCGAAGCGGGAGCCGGTGACCGACGGCTTCATGGCCGCCTCGGTGCGGGCGCTGGACGGCGGTGCCTGGGCCGGCCGGGCGCGCTGAGCGCGCCACCGTCCGTCGTGGACCCGGGGGATTCCACGACGGACGGTCGTGGCCGTCAGAGCCGTTCGAGGACGGTGGCGGTGCCGAGCGCACCGCCGGCGCACATGGAGACCAGTGCCGTGCTCTTGTCGGTGCGCTCCAGCTCGTGCAGGGCCGTGGTGATGAGCCGGCTGCCGGTGGCGCCGACCGGGTGGCCGAGCGCGATCGCGCCGCCGTTGACGTTGACCCGGTCCGGGTCCGGCTCGTGTACCCGCATCCACGACAGGACCACGGCCGCGAACGCCTCGTTGACCTCGAACAGGTCGATGTCCGACATCGACATGCCGCAGTCGCGCAGGGCCTGCGTGGTCGCCTCCACCGGGCCGTCGAGGTGGTAGTAGGGGTCGGACCCGACGACGAGCTGGGTGACGATGCGGGCCCGTGGCCGCAGCCCGAGCGCGCGCGCCCGGTCCGCGCTCATCCACAGCAGGGCCGAGGCGCCGTCGGAGATCTGCGAGATGGTGGCCGGCGTGTGCAGGCTGCCCTCCTCGACCGGCGCCAGTGCCGACACGCCCTCGAGCGTGGTGTCGCGCAGGCCCTGGTCGCGGGCGAACCCTCGCACCGGCACGATCTCGCGGTCGAATCGGCCCTCGTCCCAGGCGCGGCGGGCGTTGTGCTGCGAGCGGACGCCGAACTCATCCAGCTCCGCCCGGGAGATCCCGCGCCGCTGGGCGATGCGCTCGGCCGCGCCGAACTGGCTGGGCATGTCGATGTCCCACTCCGGCGGCCGGTGCCCGAGCTGACCGGCGACGCGGTTGGTGTACAAGGGGACCCGGCTCATCGCCTCGACGCCGCAGCCGATCCCGACGTCCAGCACGCCGGCCTGGATCATCGCCGCCACGATGTGGTTGGCCTGCTGACCGGAGCCGCAGGCGCAGTTGACCGTCGTCGCGGCCGTCTCCTGCGGCAGCCCGGCGGACAGCCACGCGAACCGGGTGATGTTGGCGGCCTGCTCGCCGGCCTGCGTGACGCAGCCGCCGAACACCTGTTGCACCTCGCTCGCCGGGATCCCGGCGCGGTCGACGACCGCCCGCAACGCCGTTGCCAGCAGCGTCGCCGGGTGTACGCCGGACAGCTCACCGCCCCGTTTGCCGATCGGCGTCCGTACGGCTTCGACCAGCACCGCTTCGCGCATCGTGGCTCCCTGGCAAGGATTCGGGTTTCTCCGGCGACCGCCTTGACCACCCTGACGCTAGCCAGTTACGTTCCTCTGAACAAGGTTCTGTGACGGGAACGTGGTTTATGTATCTGGACTACACGACCGAGCAGTACGGGCTGCGCCAGGACTTGCGCGCCTACTTCGCCGATGTGATGCGGGACGCGGACGTCGACCCGGCCGACCGGGCGGCGCAGCGTGCGCACTACCGCACGGTGACCAGGCGGCTCGGCGCGGACGGCTGGCTGGGCATCGGCTGGCCGCGGGAGTACGGCGGCCAGGGCCGATCCGCCCTGGAACAGTTCATCTTCTTCGACGAGGCGCAGCGCGCGCACGTGCCGGTGCCGACGATCGCGCTCAACACCGTCGGGCCCACGCTGATGCGCTTCGGCTCGCCGGAGCAGAAGGACTACTACCTGCCCCGCATCATCGCCGGTGAGATCGACTTCTCGATCGGCTACACCGAGCCCTCGTCCGGCACCGACCTGGCGTCGCTGTCCACCCGCGCGGTGCGCCGGGGCGACACGTACGTCGTCAACGGCACGAAGATTTTCACCACCGGCGGCGAGATCTCCGACTTCATCTGGCTCGCCGTGCGCACCGACTCCGACGCGCCCAAGCACAAGGGGATCTCGATCCTCATCGTGCCGACCGACTCGCCCGGCTTCAGCGTCACGCCGATCCACACGATGATGGCCCGCGCCCGGCCGACGACCGCCACGTACTACAACGACGTCGAGGTCCCGGCGGCCAACCGGGTGGGCGAGGAGAACGCCGGCTGGCGGCTGATCACCAACCAGCTCAACCACGAGCGGGTGGCGATGGCGGCGTACGGCGGCCTGGCCCTGCAACTGCTCGACGACGTGCGGGCCTGGGCGGCCCGGGCGCCCTACGGCGACGGGGTGCTGCTCGACCAGGCGTGGGCCCGCCAGGTGCTGGCCGAGGTGGAGGCCCGGCTGGAGGCCATGAAGCTGCTCAACTGGCAGATGGCCTGGGCGGTCGGCGCCGGCACCCTGGCGCCGGCCGGGGCGTCCGCCGCGAAGGTGTACAGCACCGAGACCGTCATCGAGTCGATCCGGGCCCTGCTCGACCTCGTCGGCCCGGAGGGCCACCTCACCGCCGCCGCCGAGGGCGCGCCGCTCGCCGGCCGGCTCGAGTCCGCCTACCGCGAGGTCGTGGTGGGCACGTTCGGCGGCGGCAACAACGACATCCAGCGGGAGATCATCGCGACCGCGGGCCTGCACATGCCGCGGGCACCCCGCTGACCCGCATCCCCGCCGTGACCCGTACCGAGAAAGGCACCCATCCGTGAGTCAGAGCACTGAGGCCGCACCGGCGGCGACGTTCATCGCCGCGCTGCGCGAGAGGTTCGAGGGCGCCGAGCTCGGCCCGGAGCAGCACGGCCGGTTCCCGGTCAACGACGTGATGATCGCCCACTGGTGCGACGCGATGGACGACCGGAACCCGGTCTACACCGACGCCGAGCTCGCCGCGCGGTCGGTGCACGGCGGGATCGTGGCGCCGCCCGCGATGCTCCAGGCGTGGATCATGAACGGGCTCGCCCCCCGCCCGCAGGACAAGGTCGCCGAGATCAAGGCCGCGCTCGCCGAGGCCGGCTTCACCTCCGTCGTGGCCACCAACTGCGAGCAGGAGTACTTCCGCTACCTGCGGCCGGGCGACCGGGTCGTGGCCAGGGGCGTGGTCGAGTCCATCTCCGACGAGAAGCGCACCGGGCTCGGCGACGGGCACTTCGTGACCACCCGGACCACGCTGTACGACCAGAACGGCGAGAAGGTCGGCACCCACATGTTTCGGGTGATCTGCTTCCGCCCCCGCGCCAAGGCCGCGGCGCCGGCGACGCCGCCCGCCGCGAGCGCCGCGAAGCCGGCCGAGGAGAAGTCGGCGGAGCCTCCGCCGGCCGCCGGCTATCCGTTCATGCGCCCGGCGGTCAGCGAGGACACCGAGTTCTTCTGGGAGGGCACGGCCCGCGAGGAGGTGCTGATCCAGCGGTGCACCGCCTGCCAGACCCTGCGCCACCCGCCGCTGCCGATGTGCCCGTCCTGCCAGAGCCTGGAATGGGACACCGTGCGCGCGGCCGGCGCCGGCACCCTGCACAGCTACGTGGTCATGCACCATCCGCTGCCAAAGGGCGTCACCGAGCCGTACATCGTCGCGCTCGCCGACCTCGACGAGGGCGTCCGGCTGCTGGCCAACCTCGACGGCGTGGCCGCCGGCGAGGTCACCATCGGCATGCCGCTCACGGTCGGGTTCGTGAAGGTCGACGACGACCTCACGGTCCCGCGGTTCCATCCGGCGAAGGAGTAGCGCGGTGGACTTCTCGCTCTCCGAGGAGCAGGCCGTCGTGCGCGACCTGGCCGCCGAGATCCTGGGCGCCCGCGCGGTTTCGGGCGGCGGCGAGCCCTTCGACCGCACGCTGTGGCAGCAGCTGGCCGAGGCGAACCTGCTCGGGATCGCGGTGCCGGCCGAGCAGGGCGGTAGCGGCCTGGGCATGGTCGAGCTGGCGCTGGTGCTCCAGGAGGCCGGCCGGGCCGTCGCGCGGGTGCCGCTGCTGCCGTGCCTCGTCACCGGTGCGTTGCCGGTGGCCCGGTGGGGCTCACCCGCCCAGCGGGCCGCGCTGCTGCCCGGCGTGGTCGCCGGTGACACGGTGCTGACCGCCGCCCTGGCCGAGCCCGGGCCGGCGGGGCTGGACACCGTGACGAGCACCCTCGATGGCGGGCGGCTGCGGGGCCGGAAGGTCTGCGTGCCGTACGCCGGCGTCGCCACCCGGATGGTCACGCCCGCCGCGACGCCGGACGGGGTCGTGCTGGTGCTGGTCGACCCGGCGGCGCCCGGCGTCACGCTGACGCCGCAGCCGACCACCGACGGCTCGCCCGAGTTCGCGGTGACGCTCGACGACGTGGCGGTCGGCGCGGACGACCTGCTCGCCGGCGCGGACCTCGCGCTGCTGCGCCAGCACGCGGCGGCGGCCGAGTGCGCCCTCGCGGCCGGGATCGCGGCCGGTGCGTTGAAGCTGACCGCCGACTACACCGGCAAGCGCGAGCAGTTCGGCCGGCCCATCGCCGCGTTCCAGGCGGTCACCATGCATGCCGCGAACGCCTACATCGACGTCGAGGCGATGCGTGCCACCGCCCTGCAGGCCGCCTGGCGCCTCGCCGTCGGCCGCCCCGCCGAGCGTGAGGTCGCGATCGCCAAGTACTGGGCCGGCACCGCCGGCCACCGGGTGCTCGGCCGGGCCCAGCACCTGCACGGCGGCATCGGGGTCGACACCGACTACCCGCTGCACCACTACCTGCTGGCCGGCAAGCGGGCCGAGCTCGCCCACGGCTCCGCGACCTGGCACCTGGCCCGCCTCGCGGCCCTGCAAACGCACACCACCGAGGAGCACGCATGACCACCCTGGCCGCCACCCGCCGTTACGACGAGGTCCAGGTCGGCGACGAGTTGCCGCCGCTGCCCATCCCGCTGACCGTCACGAAGATCATCTCGACCGCGATCGCCTCCCGCGACTACCAGCCGGTGCACCACGACCAGGCCGGCGCCCGCGAGCGCGGCTCGAAGGACATCATCATGAACATCCTGACCACCAATGGCCTGGTCGGGAAGTACGTCACCGACTGGGCCGGTCCGGAGGCGCTGGTCCGCAAGATCGCCATCCGGCTCGGCGTCTCCAACCACCCGGGCGACACGATGACGATGACCGGCACGGTCTCGGCCAAGGCCGACGGCTCGGTCGACGTCAGGATCCGGGGCGCCAACTCCCTCGGCGACCACGTCACCGGCACGGTCTCGCTCTTCCTGCCGCGGGGTGGCGCGTGAACCGCGACCTGAACAACAGCGCGGCGATCGCCGGCATCGGGGCGACCGAGTTCACCAAGAACGCCGGGCGCAGCGAGCTCGCCCTCGCCGCCGAGGCGGTCGTCGCCGGGCTGCGCGATGCCGGGCTCACCCCGGCCGACGTCGACGGTTTCGTGACGTACACCTCGGATCCCAACTCCGAGATCGACGTCGCCCGCGCGATCGGCGCGAACGACCTGACCTTCTTCAGCCGGGTGCACTACGGCGGCGGCGCCGCCTGCGCGGTCGTGCAGCAGGCGGCGATGGCGGTGCACAGCGGGGTCGCCGACGTGGTCGTGTGCTACCGGGCGCTCAGGTCGCGGTCCGGCTCCCGCCGCTTCGGCAACAGCGCGGCCGCCCGCGTACCCGCGAAGCCGACCACCGAGACCGTCAACCGCTGGGACTGGACGCTGCCGTTCGGCCTCACCACCCCGGCCTCCTGGGTCGCCATGCAGGCCCGCCGCTACATGCACGACACCGGCGCGACGAGCGTCGACTTCGGCCAGGTCTCGGTGGCGGCCCGCAAGCACGCGGCGACCAACCCCAGCGCGTACTTCTACAACCGCCCGATCACCATCGAGGACCACCAGCGCTCCAAGTGGATCGCCGAGCCGCTGCACCTGCTGGACTGCTGCCAGGAGAGCGACGGCGCGGTGGCGATCGTGGTGACCAGCCTCGAACGGGCCCGCGACCTCGCGCAGAAGCCGGTCGCGATCGCCGCCGGTGCGCAGGGCGCCGCGCACGACCAGCACACGATGGTGAGCTACTACCGGCCCGACATCGGCAGCCTGCCCGAGATGGGCGTGGTCGCGCGGCAGCTGTACGCGACCGCCGGCCTCGGCCCGCAGGACATCGACACCGCCGTCATCTACGACCACTTCACCCCCTTCGTGCTGCCCCAGCTGGAGGAGTTCGGCTTCTGCAAGCCCGGCGAGGCCAAGGACTTCGTCCACGACGGGCGGATCGAGCTCGGCGGCGAGCTGCCGATCAACACCCACGGCGGCCAGCTCGGCGAGGCCTACGTACACGGTATGAACGGCGTCGCCGAGGCCGTGCGGCAGATCCGTGGCACCGCCGTGAACCAGGTGCCCGGCGCCGCGCACGTGCTCGTCACCGCCGGCACCGGCGTGCCGACCAGCGGCCTGATCCTGGGCCAGGACCCGGCGGGCCGCGGGTGAACGTCGCCACGGTGCTGGAGATGGCGGCCGACGGGTTCCCGTCGGCCGGCGCCTTCACCTGCGCGGGCCGCACGATCAGCTACGGCGATCTGCGGGCCCGCGTGGCCGCGGCGGCCGAGCGGCTCGCCGGCACCGGCGCGCGACACGTGGCGCTGGCGGGCGAGAACTCCCTCGCCGTGCCGCAGGCGTGTTTCGCGGCCGCCTGGGCCGGGCTGGTCTACGCGCCGGTCAACCCGCGGCTGCCACGCCGGGCCCTCGACGCCCTGTTCGCACGCCTGGAGCCCTGGACCTCGCCGCTGGAGGGTACCGGGTCCGGCGACGATCGCCCCGCGGAGGTCGACACCGACGCGGAGGCGGTGCGGCTGTTCACCAGCGGCACGTCGGGCGCGCCGAAGCAGGCCGTGCTGCGCCATCGGCACCTGATGTCGTACCTGTTCGCCTCGGCCGAGTTCGGCGTCGCGGAGCCGGACGAGGCGGCGCTGGTGGCCGTGCCGCCGTTCCACATCGCCGGCACGATGAGCCTGTTCAGCAACGTCTTCCAGGGCCGGCGGGCGGTGCTGCTGGAGTCGTTCGACGCGCAGCGCTGGCTCGACGCGGTCGCGCGGGAGCGCGTCACGCACGCGTTCGTGGTGCCCACGATGCTGGCGCGGATCGTCGCCGCGATGCACCCCGGCGACGACCGGGTCGCGAGCCTGCGCTCGCTCAGCTACGGCGGCTCCCAGATGCCGGCCCCGGTCATCACCCGGGCCCTCGAGCTGTTCCCCGCGGGCACCGACTTCGTCAACGCGTACGGGCTGACCGAGACCAGCTCGACGGTGGCGGTGCTCGGCCCGCAGGACCACCGCGCCGCGCTCGTCGCCCCCGACGAGGCGGGCCGGCGCCGGCTGCACTCCGTGGGCCGGCCGATCCCGGGCGTCGAGATCTCGGTGCGGGACGAGGCCGGCGCGCCGCTGCCCGCCGGCGCGCGGGGCCAGATCTGGATCCGGGGCGAGCAGGTTTCCGGGGAGTACGCCGGCCGCTGCGCCGCGGTCGCGGACGGCTGGCTGGTCACCGGCGACGTCGGCGAGGTCGACGCGGAGGGCTTCGTGTTCGTCCACGGCCGCGCCGACGACGTGATCGTGCGTGGCGGCGAGAACCTCTCGCCCGGCGAGATCGAGGATGCGCTGCTGCGCCACCCCGGCGTGGCCGAGGTCGCGGTGGTCGGCGTGCCCGACGACGAGTGGGGCGAGGTGGTCGCGGCGATGGTGGTGCCGCACGCGCCGGGCCGGCTCGACGTGCACGAGCTGACCGCCTACAGCCGGGCCGAGCTCGGCTCGTTCAAGACGCCGTCGCTGATCGTGCTGCGCGACGAGCTGCCGTACTCCGCGGCCGGCAAGCTGCTGCGCCGCGTGGTCGGCGACGAGGTCCGGGCGCTGGTGGCACCCGGCCGGGCAGGGGAGGTGGCGGCGGGATGAGCGAGCGAGGCGCGCTCGCCGGGCTGCGCGTGGTGGAGCTCGGGTCGGGCATCGCGGCGCCGTACGCGGGGTGGCTTCTGGCCGCCCTCGGCGCCGATGTGGTGAAGGTGGAGCCGCCGGGGATCGGCGATCCGCTGCGCCGGCAGGGGCCGCTCGCGGCGAGCGGGTCGTCGGGCCTGTTCGAGTACCTCAACGCCAACAAGCGCAGCGTCGCGCTCGACGTGCGCGACGGCCCCGAGCTGGACCGGCTGCTCACCCGCGCGGACCTGCTCGTGGAGGACCTCGGCCCGGGCGGCCTGGCCGTGGCGGGCTATCCGGACCCGCGGCTCGACGAGCTCAACCCGGCTCTGGTCCGGGTCCGCCTGTCCGACTTCGGGCAGGACGGGCCGTTCCGGGACGTGCCGGCGACCGGGTTCACGCTGCAGGCGATGGCCGGTTGGGTCGCGCCCCGCACCCGGCCCGACTCGGTGCCGGTACAGGTCGGCGGCGACCTGCAGGAGTACGTCGCGGGCGTGTTCAGCGCGGTCGCGGCGCTCACCGCGCTGCGTGCGGCCGGGCGCACCGGCCGGGGCGTCGTGGCCGACGTGTCGAAGCTCGAGGCCGCGCACAGCGCGCTGCCGCCGCCCACCCTCTACGCACACACCCTGCGCAAGCTGGGGTGGGGCAGCGTGAGCGCGCAGCACCGGCCCCTGGACGTGGTGGCGTGCAAGGACGGCTGGGTCGGCATCAACATGCTGACCGCCCAGCAGTGGGAGGACATGTGCCTGCTGTTCGGGATGCCCGAGTTCATCGACGAATGGGCGGCGCTCAAGCAGGGCGGTCCGCGGCTCGGCGAGTTCGCCGCGAAGGCCGCCGAGTGGCTGGAGCGGCACACCGCCGACGAGGTCATCGAGCTGTGCCAGGCGTTCCGGGTCCCCTCGATCCCGGTGTCCAACGGCGCGACGATGCCGCGGCTGCCGCAGTGGCAGGAGCGGCCGTTCTTCCACACCGGCGCCAGCCGGGGCGGCGACGTGCTCACGCCCGGCTTCCCGTGGCGGCTGTCCGGCACGCCGGTCGGCGTGCGCCGGCCCGCCCCGCTGCTCGGCGAGCACACCGGTGAGGTCGCCGCCGAGCCCCCGGTGCGGGCGCGTTGGATCGCCGGCGCGGGGCCGCCGCCGGGTGAGCCGCCGCTGGCCGGGCTCAAGGTGGTCGACCTCGCATCGTTCTGGGCCGGGTCGTACCTCACCTGCTACCTCGGCGCGATGGGCGCCGACGTGGTGAAGGTCGAGTCGGTCCAGCGGCCGGACGGCTTCCGCTACGGCAAGACGTTCCGCGAGCTGGGCGAGGACTGGTACGAGCGCAGCGACGTCTGGCAGGGCACCAACCTCAACAAGCGCGACGTGACCCTCGACCTCAACTCCGAGCGCGGCCGCGAGCTGCTGCGCCGGCTGCTGGCCGACGCCGACATGCTGGTCGAGAACTACTCGGCCCGGGTCGTGGAGGCCTTCGGGTTCGGCTTCGATGCCGTGCACGAGCTCAACCCCCGGCTGGTGATGGTGCGGCTGCCCGGCTTCGGCCTGGAGGGGCCGTGGCGGGACAACGTCGGCTTCGGGCACGCGTTCGAGCAGGGCGGCGGCCTGGCCTGGATGACCGGGCACCCTGAGCTGCCGCCGGCCACCCCGGGCGGCTACGCCGACCCCGTGGTCGGTATGCACGGCGCGGTGGCCGCCCTCGCCGCGCTCGCGCATCGCGACCGCACCGGCGAGGGTCAGCTCGTCGAGGTACCGCAGATCGAGGTGGTCGCCTGCACGGGCGGCGGCCAGGTGATCGAGCACTCGCTCACCGGCGCGGTACCCATGCGCCGCGGCAATGCCGACCCGCGGGCGCTGGACCAGGGCGTGTACCGGACCACCGATGGATGGGTGGCGGTGACACTGCGCGGCGAGGCCGAGCGGGACGCGCTCGGCGGCGACGACCTCGCCGCGTGGTGCGCGCGGCGCACGTCGGCGGAGGCGGCCGGGGCACTGCGGGCGGCCGGCGTGCCGGTGGCCGCGCTGCCGGCGCCGGAGAGCTATCTGACCCACCCACAGCTGGTCGAGCGCCGGTACTTCACCCCGCTGACCCACCCGGTCACCGGCCGGGTGGAGTTTCCGGGCTGGCCGATGCGGTACTCGACCGGCCCGCAGGAGCACCACCGGTCCCCGGCGCCGACGCTGGGGCAGGACAACGCCGCGATCCTAACCGGCCGGCTCGGGCTCGACGCCGACGAGCTCGCCGAGCTCGAGCGGCAGCAGGTGATCGGCACCCGGCCCAAGGGGCTGGGCGCGAGTGCGAAGGAGACAGGGCGATGAGCGACACGACGGTCGCCGTGGGGACCCGGCTGCGGTGTGCCTCCTGCGGCAGCGAGCTGGTGGTGGTGCGCCCGCCGGCCGGGGTGACCCGGTGCTGCGGCGCGCCGATGACGACGGCGGGGCGGTGACGGGATGAACCAGCTGGGCAAGCGGTACGTCTGCCAGACCTGCGGCGGCGAGCTGCTGTGCACGAAGCCGGGCCAGGGTGCCGTGGAGTGCTGCGGCGAGCCGATGGCGCTCAAGGCGGCCCGGCCGCTGCCGTCCTCGGACTAGGCCGCGCCGTGTCCCACGCGCCGGGCCTCACTCGCTCATGGCTGCGCCAGTTCCGCCAGTACGGCGTCGGTGTCCGCGCCGAGGCCTGGCGCCCGGCCGGTGGCGGTACGGGCCTGTGGCGCGACGGCGGGCCGGGCCGGGTCGCCGTCGACCAGCCAGCCGCCGCCCGCGGGGCGCAGCCTGGTGAGGTCGGGCAGGCGGCACTCCGGGTCGGCGTCCGGGTCGCCGAGCGCGTGGCCGAGGGCCTCGCGCATCGCGATGTCGACCAGGTGGCTGCGCCCGTCCGCGCGGGCGGCCAGGATCGCCACCAGCGCGTGCAGCCCGGTGACCGGGTCGGCCAGCGCGTCGCCGGCCAGCTCGGGCCGGTCGGGCCCGCCGGACAGCACCGCGACACCGGCGGCCGCCGCGGCATCGTCGCCGAACGCGACCCGGTTGCGCCAGGGGCCGGTGCGCCCGTAGCCGGTGATGCTCGCCCAGACTCGGCCCGGCCCGGTGGCGAGCCAGTCGTGCGGGTCGATGCCGAGCTGCTCGGTGACGCGCGGGCGCAGGCTCTCCACGACGACGTCCGCGCGCCGCAGGAGCCGGTCGAGCCCGGCCCGGCCGGCCGCGGAGCGCAGGTCCAGCGCGACCGCCCGCTTGCCGGCGTTGAGCAGGTCGAAGAAGCGGGGATCGCCGCCGCGCGCCCCGTCCGGGCGGGCCGGGCCCTCGACCTTGACCACCCGCGCGCCGCACGCGGCGAGCAGCCCGGTGCTCAGCGGCCCGGCCCACAGGCCCGTGAGGTCCACGACCAGGGGCGGCCGCCCGGCGCGGGACGCCGGCGGGCCGGGGAGGGTCTCGATGCGCCAGGGCGCCGGCAGGCCGGCCTGGCCGCGCGCCCGGGCCTGCGCGTCGTTCGCCGCCTCCCGGGGCGCCGCGACGGGCGCGACGGCGAGGCCGAGCTCCTGGGCGGCGGCGACGGCGCGCTCGGCCGGTACGGCGCGCAGCAGCCTGTCCAGCAGCGCCGAGGCCGCCTCGCGGGTGGCCACCGGACCGTCCGCGCCGGCGGGGCTGTCCGCCGCGAGCACCAGCCAGGCCGGGATCAGGTCGAGGTCTTCGTCCCGGGCGAGATTGACGGCGATGTGGCCGTCGGCGACCCGGTACAGGCGGCAGCGCTCCGCGGCCGGGGCATCGGCGGCACCGCGCAGCGCTGCCCGCTCGCCGGGCAGCCGGTCGCCCGCCACGTCGACGGGCAGGCCGAGCAGGCGGGCGGCCAGCGCCGCGCCGCGCAGGTGGGCGAGGAGCCTTCCCGGGCCGGCCTGCGGTCGCGGGCCGCGCAGGAACAGCGCGCCGGCCGCCGCCCAGTCGGCCAGCGGCTCGGGGTCCTCCGGCGCGCGGACAACGCCGGCGAACCCGCCGCCGGCGATGAGCGCGGGGACGTCGGCGGCGGCGATGTCGCGGACCTGCTTGCCGGCGTCGTACCAGTCCGGCCGGGGCGGGTCCGCCGGGGTGCGCAGCCGCAGCACCGTGGCGCCGAGGCCGGCCAGCAGCCGACCCGCGTATCCCGCCGTGCGGCTGGCTCCGGTCTCGGCGAACCGCAGGCCGTGCAGCGGGCCGGTCGAGTTTCTCAAGCTACCGATTCTGCCAGGAGGTCAGGCACGTGAGAGTGGTGGAGCGGATGGCCGACATCCTCGTCGCCGAGGGCGTCGAGGCGGTGTTCGCGCTGATGGGCGATGGCAACATGATGCTGCTCGACGCCCTGGTCAACCGGGGCGTGCGGGTGGTGCAGGGCCGGCACGAGGGAGCGGTGCTGGCCATGGCCGACGGCTACGCCCGCGCGAGCGGCCGGCCCGGCGTCTGCGCCGTCACCTCCGGCCCGGGGCTGACCCAGACGGTGACCTCGCTCACGGTCGCGGCCCGGCACCGCAGCGCCGTGGTTGTGGTCGCCGGTGCGACCCCGCGCGGACCGGGAGGCCGGCCGGGGCAGCCTGGCTTCCAGTATCTCGACCAGGGGCCAGTGGCGGCCGCCGCCGGAGCCGCGTTCCGGCTGCTGCGGGCCGGATCGGTCGACGAGGACCTCGGCAGCGCGCTTGTCCAGGCGCGGCGGGAGCGCCGGCCGGTCGTCGTCGGCGCGCCGATCGACGCGCAGGAGGGCGACATCGCCGATCCCGGCCCGTACCGGCCGCCGCGGAGCGACGAGGGGCCGCCGGTGCCGCCGCCGGTGGACCGCGCGGCGGTCGCGGAGGCGGTGCGCCGCCTCGCCCGCTCCCGCCGGCCGGTGATCCTGGCCGGGGCCGGCGTGGTGGAGGCCGGCGCCGCCGATACGGTCGCCGCGCTGGCTCGGCGTGCGGGCGCGCTGCTGGCCACCACGCTGCTGGCCAAGGACCTCTACCGCGGCGAGCCGTTCGCGATCGGGCTGGCCGGTGGCTTCTCCCGGCGCACGGCGCGTGAACTGCTGGGCGAGGCCGACTGCGTGCTGGCGGTCGGCGCGAGCCTGAGCGCGCACACCACCGACAGCGGCCGGCTCTTCCCGCGCGGGGAGGTGATCCAGGTCGACCTCGACCCGCGGGCGCGCGGCGCGCTGCGGGTCCGCGGCGACCTGCGGGCGGTGGTGCCCGAGATCGCTGCCGCGCTGCCGGCCGGCGAGCGCTTCCGCACCGCCGCGGTGGCCGCCCGCATCGCCGGCGCCGCGGCGTATGACGACGCGGACCTGCCCGCGCAGCGGGCGGCGCTGGAGCGCTCGACGCTGCACCCGCTCGATGCGATGCGCGCGCTGGACCGCGCGTTGCCGCCCGACGCCCGCGTTGTGCTCGGCGTCGGCCACTTCTGGTGGTTCCCCGCGATCACGCTGACCCGGGACGACCCTCGGCAGCTGTTCTGCACGTATGACTTCGGCACGATCGGCCAGGCGATGCCGACCGCGGTCGGGGTGGCGCTGGCCACCGGCGCACCGGCGGTGGTCGTGGACGGGGACGGCAGCCTGCTGATGAACGTGCAGGAGCTGGAGACCCTGGCCCGGGAGCGGATCCCGGTCACCGTGGTGGTGCTCAACGACGGCGCCTACGGTGCGGAGGTGCACCGCCTCGGCGCCCGCGGCGGCGACTGCGGCCTGGCCCGCTTCGGCCGGCCCGACTTCGCCGCGATCGCCGCCGGGTTCGGGGTGCGCGGGGTGCGCGCGGCGGCGCCCGACGCGATCGGCGAGGCCGTACGCGGCGCGGGCGACGGCCCGCTCGTGGTCGACGTGCCCATGTCGGCGACCGCGATCAGCGAGCCGTACCAACGGATGTTCCCCGCCCCGCGGCGTGACGCATCCGCTGTCTCCAAGGGTTGACAGCGGCTGCGGCCGTCACGACGATGTTCTCAGTACCGAACTTTGTTCTAGAAGAGGAATTGGAGCACCGCGCGTGTCGAACCTCCCGCCAGAAACCGCCGAGATCCTCGAGGGTCTGCGGTCGTTCCTGCACACCGAGGTGATCAGCCGGCACGAGCGCCACGCCGACCTGCTGGACGACCCGCGGCGGCGCTACCGTCCCGACGGCCGCTACACCGAAGAGGTCGAGGAGCTCCAGCGCGAGATCCGGATGGCCTCCGCCCGAGCTGGCTACTATCACATGGTGGTCCCGGCGGAGCTCGGCGGCGGGGGAGAGGGCGCGGTCACCATGTATGCCGCGTGGGAGCTCATCCACCACGTGTGCGGCGCGCGGCACTGGCTCGCCCACGAGGCGCTCGCGCACTGGGCCACCGGCCCGAGCTTCGTGTTCGCCGCCGCCTCGGAGCGGATGCGCCGCAAGGTGCTGCCCCAGCTGCTGTCCGGCGAGAAGACGATGTGCTTCATGATGTCGGAACCCGGCGCCGGGTCGGACGTGTGGACGATGGCCACCCGCGCCGAGGCCGGGCCCGGTGGTTTCCGGATCAGCGGCACCAAGCAATGGATCTCCAACGGCCCGCACGCCGACTTCGCGCTCGTGTTCGCGGTCACCGACCCCGAGGCCGCCCGGGCCCGCACCGGCGGCATCACCGCGTTCCTCGTGCCCACCGACGCGCCCGGGTTCCGGCTCGACAGCGTCATCACCCTCTACGGGCACATCGGCGGCAACCACGGCATCCTTTCCCTGGACGGCGTCGAGGCCGACGAGAGCCAGGTGGTCGGCGAGCCCGGCCAGGGCGTGCGGCTGGGCCTCGGCGGCATCGCGCAGGGCCGGCTGTTCAACGCCGGCAAGGCGGTCGGGCTCGCGCGGTGGGCGCTGGAGCAGGCGATCGAATACGCCAAGGAGCGCACGACCTTCGGCGTCAAGCTGATCGACAACCAGGGCATCGCGTTCCCGCTGGCGGAGTGCGCCACGCAGATCTACGCGGCCCACCTCATGGGCCTGCACGCCGCCGGGCTGGTCGACCAGGGCCGGCCGGCGCTGAAGGAGGTCGCCATGGCCAAGATGTACTCCGTCGAGATGGGCACCCGGGTCATCGACCGGGCCATGCAGACCTTCGGCGGCATGGGCATCACCAGCGAGATGTGGTTCGCGGAAGCGTGGCAGGCGCTGCGGACCGTGCAGATCGCCGACGGCTCCTCGGAGATTCTCCGCCGGCTCGTGGCCGGGCGACTGGCGAAGGGAGATCTGGGCCTGTGACCGCCACTCTGCATTGATAGCATTGCCGTTCTTCCAGGGCGGACCGAGCCTCGCAACGAGCACGGTCGATCCAGCCCCTTCCTCGCAACACTCGAAGGACACAACGAGCGTGGCTATGTCGAAGCAACCGGCCGAGAACAACGTGGCCGACGAGAGCTACCGCGTCCCCGCGGTCGAGCGCGCCTTCCAGATCCTGCGGCTCATCGCCGCACAGGGTCCGCTGCCGCTGACCGACATCGTCGAGGGGACCGGGCTCAACAAGAGCACCGCCTTCTACACGCTGCGCACGCTCGTGTCGTTGGACATGGTGCTCTACAACGAGCAGGGCCGCCGTTACGAGCTCGGCCCGGGCCTCATGGAGCTGGGCGTCGCGGCGAGCGAGGAGATGAACGACATCGCCGTCGCCAAGCGCTACCTCGCCGAGTTGCTCGAGCGGATGAACGTGACGATCGTGCTGTACCGCCGCGTCAACCCGTACCAGATCATGCTGGTCGACAAGATCGAGCGGGTGCACCGGGTCCGGATCACCCTGCAGGCCGGCGTCCACGTGCCGATCCAGGGTGGATCGTTCGGCCGGGCGTTCCTCGCCTTCGACCCGCCCAAGCTCGTCGACGAGATCCTCAAGGGCGGACTGCAGAAGTTCACCCCGCGCAGCGTCACCAACGTCCGCGAGTTCAAGCGGCAACTCGCCGTCGTGCGCGAGCAGGGCTGGGCGGTCGACCACGAGGGCTTCGCGCTCGGCGTCAGCACCGTGGCCGCGCCCATCTTCGGCGCCGAGGGCACGACCGGCCTGGTCGCCGCCGCCGTCGGCTTCACCAGCGTGCTCACCGACGAGATCGCCGAGGAGTACGGGGTGCTGCTGCGCGAAACCTGCGACCGCATCGGTCGCACCATCTCGGGCCAGGCGGTCGCCACCGCGGCCACGACAGGACAGGTGGGTTCACAGTGGAAGTCAGCAAGACAGACGTGACCTCGGTCGCGTCCCCACCGCACCAGCTCAGCGACGAGGAGCGGATGCTGCGCGACACCGTGCGCGGCTACCTCGACGCGAAGGTCCGCCCGCTGGTGGCCCAGCATGAGCAGAGCCGAACCTTCCCGTGGCACATCGTGCCCGACCTCTACCGGTTCGGGTACGTCCGCGGCGTGGTGCCCGGCGGCCCGGACGTCACCAGCCACATGGTCCAGGCGCTGCTCATGGAGGAGGCCGGGCGCTGCTGGGGCTCGCTGCGCACCACCCTCAACGTCCAGAGCATGGTGGCCCGCCTGCTGTCCACGTCCGGCACCGCCGAGCAACGGGCCCGGTTCCTCGAGCCGCACCTGGCCGGGGCGCGCTTCGGCTGGTTCGGGGTCACCGAGCCCGACGCCGGCTCCGACGCGGCGATCCGCACCACCGCCCGGCGCGACGGCGATCACTACGTGGTGACCGGGCGAAAGATGTACATCACCAACGCGCTCGCCTGCGACTTCGGCATCCTGCTGGTCAAGGTCGTGGGCGAGGAGCCGGGCGGGGTGAGCGCGCTGCTGGTGGACAAGGGCGAGTCGCCGTACGAGGCGCACGACATCCCGCACATGCCGGTGCGCTCGACAACCAGCTGCGAGCTCGTGTTCGACCAGGTGCGGGTGCCGGTCGCCAACGTGCTCGGCGAGGCCGGCCGGGGCCTGGCGAGCGTCATGGCCGCGGTCAACCTGGGCCGGCTCAACATGGCCATGGGCGCGGTCGGGCTGTGCCAGGCGTGCCTGGACGAGTCCGTCGCGTTCGCCACCCGGCGCGAGCAGTTCGGCCGACCGATCGCGGGCTTCCAGCTGGTGCAGCAGATGGTCGTCGAGATCGCCACGCTGACCCAGACCTCGCGGCTGCTCGGCTACGACGCGGCCCGTGCGCTCGACGCCGGCGGTTCGGGCCGCTACGAATGCTCGATGGCGAAGTACTACTGCGGCGAGTCGGCCGGCAAGGCGGCCACCCTCGCCCTGCAGGTGCACGGCGGCGCGGGCCTGATGGAGGAGTCTCCGGTCGAGCGGCTGTTCCGCGACGCCCGCGAGGCCACGATTCCCGAGGGCACCAGCCAGATCCAGATCCTCCAGCTGGGCAAGCAGTTGCTCGGCGTCTCGGCGCTGAAGTAAGCGGCGAGTCGTGCCGGCGAAGTGGCTGGAGCTGCCGTACGCGGCGGAGGCGAGCCCGGGCGTGTGGGTGGTCGCGGTCCCGATCCCCGACAACCCGCTGCGCTACGTGCTCGTCTACGCGGTGGCATCCGGCGACGGCGTGGTGCTCGTCGACGCGGGCTGGGGCGCGGCCGTGTCGTTCGAGGCGTTGCGCGAGGGCCTGACGGCGGGCGGCATCGGGCTGGACGCGGTCCGCGGCGTCGTTGTCACCCACCTGCACCCGGACCACTACGGGCTGGCCGGGCGGCTGCACGAGGAGACCGGCTGCTGGGTGGCCATGCACCCGGCCGACGCCGGCCTGATCGACGCGCGCTACCGGCGACGCGAGGAGATGCGCCGGCTGAACCGGGCGTGGCTGGTGGCCGCGGGCGCCCCGGCCGCCGAGGTGGAGGACACCGCGGAAAGCATGGCGGTGCTCGCCACCATGTCCGTCGTCGATCCCGATGTACTGCTCGAGCACGGCGACAATGTGCCGCTGACCGGGCGGACGCTGCGCGCGGTGCACACGCCCGGGCACACGCCCGGTCACCTGTGCCTCTACGACCCCGACGCGGGCATCCTGTTCAGCGGCGACCACCTGCTGCCCCGGATCACCCCCAACATCGGCTACCACACACAGTCCGACCCGGACCCCCTCGCCGACTACCTGGCCTCGCTGCGCGCCACCCTCGACTACGGCGAACCGCTGGTGCTGCCCGGCCACGAGAACCGCTTCCGCGGGCTGGCCGACCGGGTGGCCGCGCTCACCGCCCATCACGAGGAGCGGCTCGACCACGTCGAGGCGCTGGTCCGCGCCGGCGCCCGCACGGCCTGGGAGGTGTGCCACTCGGTGGAGTGGGCGGTGCCCCGCGGCCCGCGGTACGTGCAGCGTTCCGCACTCGCCGAGGCGTACGCCCACCTGATCCACCTCGAGACCCGCAACCGCTTGCGCCGTTCGGGAACGGCTCCGCAGATCTGGACGGTGGCGACATGATCGGGCTGAGCGCCGAGGAGCTCCCGGCCTACCGCGACGAGGGTGTGGTGTGGGCATGATCGCTGGAGCGCTGAGCGGGGTACGCGTGGTGCACCTGGCCGCGGCCGGGCCTATCCCGCTGGCCACGATGCTGCTGGCCGACCTCGGCGCCGATGTCGTGCGCATCGACCGGGCCGCCGGCGACGGCACGGTCACCGGGCTGGCGAGCGCCGACGACCCGCGCACACGGGGGCAGCGCGGCATCGGCCTCGACGTGAAGCAGGAGGCCGGGCGCGACCTGCTGCTGCGGCTGCTCGAACGGGCCGACGTGTTCCTGGAGGGGATGCGCCCCGGGGTCGCCGAGCGGCTGGGCATCGGGCCGCAGGAGTGCCTGCGCCGCAATCCGAGGCTGGTGTACGGCCGGATGACCGGCTGGGGCCAGACCGGCCCGCTGGCCCATGCGGTCGGCCACGACCTCAACTACCTCTCGATCGCCGGGGCGCTGCACCCGATGGGTGCCAGGCAGACGCCGCCACCCGTGCCGCTCAACCTCGTCGCGGACTTCGGCGGCGGCGGGCTCTACCTCGCCGTCGGCGTGCTGGCCGCGCTGGTCGAGCGGGCCTCGTCCGGCCAGGGGCAGGTGGTCGACGCCGCGATGGTCGACGGCGTCGCCTCGATGACCGGCCTGTTCCACGCGATGCGGGAGCGGGGCATGTGGAACGCGACGCGTGAGGACAACCTCCTCGACGGCGGTGCCCCGTTCTACCGCACCTACGCCACCGGGGACGGCGGCTTCATGGCGGTCGGCGCGCTCGAGCCGCAGTTCTACGCCGCCCTGCTCGGCACCCTCGGCCTGGACCCGGCCGACTGGCCGCAGCACGACCGCTCCCGATGGCCGGCCCAGCGGGCCGCGCTCGCCGAGGTGTTCGCGGCCCGGACCCGGCAGGAGTGGACCGACCTGTTCAAGGGCGTCGACGCGTGCGTGACCCCGGTGCTGTCGCTGGCCGAGGCGGCGGAGCATCCCCACCTGCGCGAGCGGGCCACGTTCGTCGACGTCGACGGGCTCACCCAGCCCGCGCCCGCGCCGCGGCTGTCGCGGACCCCGGCGACCATCGCCGGCCCGCGGGTGGGGCCCCGGGCACACACCGCCGAGGTGCTCGCGGAACTGGGCCTGGACGCCGCCGACGTCGGCGCGCTGCGCGAGCAGGGGGTGGTCGGATGAGGTTCGGCCTGTTCATGGTACCGACCGCCCGGGCCCTGCCGCCGCAGGAGTTCGGCCGGCTGGCGGAGGAACTCGGCTACGAGTGCGTGCTCGTGCCGCAGCACACGCACGTCCCGGCGGCGCAGGACACCGCGTTCCCGCTCGGCGGCGACCTGCCCGACGAGTACCGCCACGTCTTCGACCCGCTCGTCACGCTCACCGCGATCGCGGCGGCGACCGCCACGCTGAAGGTCGGCACCGGCGTCTGCCTGGTGCTGCAGAACGACCTCGTCACCCTCGCCAAGGCCGTGGCGACGCTGGACCAGCTCAGCGGCGGCCGGGTGCTCTTCGGCGTCGGCGCGGGCTGGAACGCGGCCGAGATGCGCACCCACGGCGTCGACCCGGCGACCCGGATGCCGGCGATGGTCGAGGCGGTGCGGGCGCTGCAGGCGATCTGGGGCGAGGACGAGGCGTCGTACACCGGAAAGCACCTCACCCTCGCGCCGCTGCACTCCTGGCCCAAGCCCGTGCAGCGGCCGCACCCACCGGTGCTCGTGGGCGGCAACCACCGCAACATGCTGCGGCGGGTCGTGACGCTGGGCGCGGGCTGGATGCCCAACGCCGGCAAGTTCGACCCGGACCGGCTCGATCGCATGATCGGTGAGCTGTTCGAGCTGGCGGAGAGCTGTGGGCGGCCGCGACCCGGCGTCACGGTGTTCCGCGCGATACCCCGGCCCCAGACGATCGAGCGCTACGCCGCGGCCGGCGCGGAGCGGTGCGTGTTCGCGCTGCCCGACGCGAGCCCCGCGGACAACGCCGAGCGGATACGCGGATGGAGCGGCCTCGTGGAGCGGTTCGCGTAGGCCTGTTTCATGACCGGGGCGGGATCCCGGGTCCACAGTAGACAACTTGGCGTCACCCGTGCTGGCGGACCGTCGCGGCGGCCCGCTTCCGCGGCGCGCGCTCCCGCGTCACGGCCAGGAGCAGCGCCGAAGTCTGCCGTAATGACACCTTGACGGGGTCGGGGATCGCTCCTAGGTTGGCCTGAACAGTGTTCTGCTCTCCGAACGAAGTTCTTGCCTCCCAAGAGGAGATGCGATGTTCACACACCCCAAACTTCGCGGACGGCGTTGGGCCGCTCCCCGGCTGCTCGCGACCGTCGCCGCGACCTCGCTGCTCGCATCCGCATGCGGCACCGGAGCCACGACCAGTCCCGGCACGGCCTCGAGCGACGCGACGCCGAAACGCGGCGGCACGCTCACCGTCGGCACCTACGGCGAGATGTACGGCCTCGACCCGGTCAAGGCCGATCAGGGACTGCTGGGCGGCGCCCAGGCCCTCGCCGTCTACGACTCGCTCATGCGCCTCGACGACAAGGGCATCCCCCAGCCGTACCTCGCCCAGTCCATGACCGCCAGCAGTGACTTCAAGACCTGGACGATGAAGCTGCGTCCCGACGTCAAGTTCAGCGACGACACACCCCTTGACGCGGACGCGGTCGTCTTCAACACCAAGCGGCACCTCGACCCCGCCAACGCCTCCCGCGCCCGGGCCAACCTCAGCGAGATCGAGTCGGTCTCGGCGACGGACCCGCAGACGGTCACCTTCCAGCTCAAGGCTCCCTCCGCCTCCTTCGCCGCCGTCTTCGTCGACCAGCCCGGTTGGATCGCCTCGCCGGTCGCGGTGCAGAAGTGGGGCAAGGACTACAACGTCCACCCGGTCGGCGCCGGCCCGTTCGTCTTCGACAGCTGGGCGCCCGACTCCCAGCTCGTACTCAACCGCAACCCCGGCTACTGGCAGAAGGACCTGCCCTACCTCGACAAGCTGGTGTTCCGGCCCGTCCCCGACGGGGTCACCCGGCTGGCCAGCGTCAAGTCCGGTGACGTGCAGATCGGCCCGTCGATCGACGCGCCGGACTTCAAGCAGGCCAAGGCCGACACCAACCTCGACCAGAAGATGATCGTGAGCAACGGCGGTCAGGGCATCATCATCAACGTCAAGAAGGTCTCCGACCAGCGGGTCCGCCGCGCGATGATGCTCGCGATGGACAAGAGCGCGATCAACACGGTCGTCTTCGACGGCGGCATGCCGATCGCGCACGGTCCGTTCTCGCCCGACAAGACCTGGGCGATGCCCAACGACGGCGGCATCTGGCCCGACTTCAACCTCGCCGAGGCGCAGAAGCTGATGGACCAGGTGCGGGCCGACACCGGACAGGCCAGCTTCACCTACTCGCTGATGTGCTCCAACAACCCGGCCCGGGCGAAGCTGGCCCAGCTGATCCAGGACATGTACAAGAAGATCGGCATCACCATCAACATCCAGATGGTCGACGTGACCAAGGTGGTCAGCCTGCTCACATCGCACGACTTCGACCTCGGCTGCCACACGGTCAACGCCTTCGACGACCCGGTGCCGCTGCTGGCGCAGCAGTTCAAGACCGGCCAGCCGCGCAACTACAGCCAGTACCAGAACCCGAAGGTCGACGCGGCGTTCAAGGCGGCCGAGGCCACCGCGGACCACAACGAGCAGAAGAAGCAGTACCAGATCGTCAACCAGGAGCTGGGCACCGACCTGCCGTACCTGTTCTACGCCAACTCCTTGCAGGGCCTCATCTACCGCAAGAACGTCCACCTCGACAAGTACCACGGCGAGCTCAAGTTCTACTCGGCGGCGGCCTGGCTGTCCTGAGTGCAGTGACCCGGGCGCGGTGGTCGTGGCTCCAGCCGCGCCATCGCGCCCGTACCAGTGAGGCGGGAGAACTACGTGACGGAAGAAGTCGTGTACACCAAGGCCGACGGCGTGGCGACGATCCGGCTCAACCGGCCGGAGGCGGGCAACGCGCTCAGCCGCCGGATGCGGCCGGTCTTCGCCGGCATCTGGGCCGACGTGCGCGCCGACGACGACGTCCGGGCGGTGATCGTCACCGGCACCGGCGAGCGGCACTTCTGCACCGGCGCCGACGTCAAGGAGGTCGCCGAGTCCGGCACCACTTCCTCGATGGCGGAGAACGTGCGCACCGCCATCGTCTGGTCGCCGCTGCAGAACGACGTGTGGAAGCCGGTGATCTGCGCGGTCAACGGCCTGGTGGCCGGCGGCGGCCTCCACTTCGTCGCCGACGCCGACATCGTCGTCGCGGCCGAGTCCGCCGTCTTCATGGACACGCACGTGAGCGTCGGGCAGGTCGGCGCGGTCGAGAACATCGGCCTGGCACACCGGATGCCGCTCGGCGCCGTGCTGCGGATGACGCTGATGGGCCGCTCGTACCGGATGCCGGCGGCCCGCGCCCACGAGCTGGGCCTGGTCGACGAGGTCGTGCCGCCGGCCGAGCTGGACAGGACGGCCCGCGAGATCGCCCTCGCGATCGCCGCCAACTCGCCCGCGGCCGTGATGGCCTCCAAACAGGCGATCTGGGACTCGATCGGCGTGCCCCGACAGGAGGCGCTGGAGCACGGCTGGACGCTCGCGCGCGCCCACTGGAACCATCCGGACTTCACCGAGGGCGCCCGGGCGTTCGCCGAGAAGCGCCCGCCGCGCTGGACGGCCGGCCGATGAACTGGGACTTCACCGTGGAGCAGGAGCGCTTCCGGGCGGAGGTACGCGGCCTGCTGCGCGAGCGGCCGGAGCTGGTCGAGCCCAACCAGTTCTTCCACGGCCGGGGCGGCAACGTCCGCATCCTCTACCGGGCGCTCGGCGCGCGGGGCTGGCTGTCGCTGGCCTGGCCGGCCGAGCACGGGGGAGCCGCCCGCTCGCCCGCCTACGAGTACATCCTGTGGGACGAGCTCGCCTACGCCCGGGCCGCCCGGCCGGACATCGCGGTCGGCATGGTCGCCAAGACCATCATCAACCACGGCACGCCGGAGCAGCGGGCGCGATACCTGCCCGGCATCCGCGCCGGCGAGGTCGGCTTCGCGCTGGGCTACTCCGAGCCCGAGGCCGGCTCGGACCTGCGCGCCGTGCGCACTCGCGCGGTCCGCGACGCCGACGTCTACCGGGTCACCGGCGAGAAGCGCTGGACCTCCGACGCGCACCACTCCCGCTACCTGTGGCTGTTGTGCCGGGCGAGCGCCGGGGGCGTCGACGCCGGCCGCACACTGCTGATCCTCGACCTCACCGCGCCCGGCGTCACCATCCGCCCGATCCGCACGATCGACGGGCACCGGCTCAACGAGATCTTCCTGGACGAGGTCCGGGTGAGCGTCGAGGACCGGGTCGGCGCCGAGGGGGCGGCGTGGGACCTCATTCGCGACGCGCTCGCGCTGGAGCGGCACCTGATGCTGCTGCCTGGCCGGGTCCGGCGCGACTACGACGACCTCGTCGCCTGGGCCCGTCCGGCCGGGGTGCTGGACGACCCGGCGATGGTGCGGCGGCTGCGCGAGCTGGCGGTGGACGTGGCCGAGGCGGAGGTGGCGGCCCTGGTGGCTCTGGCGGCGGCCGAGGCCGGCGCCGACGCGACCGTGCCGGCGGCCGAGGCGAAGCTGCTGGGCAGCACGGCCAGCCAGCGCATCGCCCGGGCGGCGTTCGACGCCGGGCACCTGAGCGCCGCCGAGACCGGCGGCCAGTTGGAGTTGCTGTGGCGGGAGACGGTGATGGAGACGATTGCGGGTGGTACGTCGGAGGTCATTCGTTCGGTGATCGCCCGGGGCGCGCTGGGCCTGGCGGGCAACCGGTGAGCGCGCGGTACCTCGACGCGATCGCCGCGCACGCCCGCCACGCGCCGGACCGGCTCGCGGTGCGCGACGAGCGCGGCGACGTCAGCTACGGCGAGCTCTGGTCGGCCGTGGAGCGGATCGCGGGCGGGCTGCGGGAGCGCGGGGTGGCACCGGGCGACCGGGTCGCGACCACCCTGGCGCCCGGCGCCGCGCAGCTGGCACTCATCTTCGGGGCCATGGCCGCCGGCGCGGTCGCGGCCCCGCTCAACATCAAGCTGACCCCGCCCGAGGTGCGCCGCTACCTCGAACCCGTGGCGCCCCGGCTGATCGTCGCCGACGCCACCGGCGCCGGGCTCGGCGACGACCCGCTGGTGCTGCCCGATGGCGGCGCCGGCCCGCTGTCCGCGCTCGCGCCGCTGCTCGGCCCGCCCGGCCGTGGACTGTCCGAGGTCGACCCGGCCGCGCCGGCGATCCTCTTCGGCACCGGCGGCACGACCGGGCTGCCGAAGGCCGGCTGCTGGACGCACAGGTCGCTGTGGCTTTACGCCGCCGCGTGCGTGGCGGCGATGGAGGTCCGCCGCACCGACCTGGAGCTGTTCTTCTCGCCGTTCTTCCATATCGCGCTGGTGACCGGCCCGTTCGGCACCCTCTTCGTCGGCGGGGCATGCCATTTCCTGACCAGGTTCGACGAGACGGACGTGCTGCGGCACGTGACCGGCGGTACCGTGACGCGCTTCTTCGGCGCACCGACTGCCCTGCGCCGCCTGGTGGACCACCCCGCCTGCAAGCCGGCGGCCACCGGCGCGGTGCGGCGCATCCTCTACGGCTCCACGCGCAGCGAGCCCGACCTGCCGGCGCGGCTGCGCCTCGCGTTCCCGAACGCGGAGCTCATCACCGGCTACGGCGCGACCGAGTTCGGCGCCGTCGCCCGGCTGCGCTCCTGGGAGCTGGTCGACGGCACCGACCAGGGGGTCGGAGCGCCGGTGCCGGGCGTGGTACTGCGGATTGTCGACCCGGCCGGTGCCGAGGTGCCCCGCGGCGAGGTCGGCGAGATCGTGGTCCGGGCGCCGTGGCAGATCACCGGGTACTGGGGTCACCCCGAGCAGACCGCCGCCGCGCGCCATGCGGGCGGCATCCGCTCGGGCGACCTCGGCCTGCTCGACCCGGACGGCTTTCTGCACCTGCGCGGACGGTCGAAGGACCTGGTCATCACCGGCGGCGAGAACGTCTTCCCGGCCGAGGTCGAGGACGCGCTCTGCGCGCACCCGGCGATCGCCGCGGCGGCGGTCTTCGGCAGGCTCGATCCGGAGTGGGGCGAGCGGGTCGAGGCGGCCCTCGTCCCGGTGCCGGGCAGCGCGATCGACGTCGACGAGGTGCGCCGGTTCTGCCGCGAGCGACTGGCCGGATACAAGGTGCCCAAGGTCTTCCACGTCATGGACCAGCTGCCGCTGACCGCGACGATGAAGGTCGACCGGCGCCGGCTGCGGGAGGTGACCGGTGGTGCTTGACCCGTCGTACGGCCCCGACCAGCGCGCGTTCGCGGACGCGATCGCGGCGTTCGTCCGCGACCACCAGAAGTCCTGGCAGCCGGACCCGGGGGGCGGGGCCTCCGGCCCGGCGTTCCCGGCCGAGGCGTGGCGGGCCCTCGCCGAGCTCGGCGTGCTCGGGCTCGGCGCGCCGGACTCCGGCGCCGGCGCGGTCGACGTCGCCGCGGCGGCCGAGGCGCTGGGCCGCCACGGCGTGCCGGGGCCGCTCTGGCACACCATTCTGGCCACCGCGGTGCTCGACGACGCCGCGACGGCCGAGGCGGTCGCCGCCGGCCGGGCCGTGGTGGCGGCCGGCGCGCCCGAGCGGCTGCCGTGGGCGGCGGAGGCGGCGGTCCTGCTGGACCTGACCGGGCTGCGCGCGGGCGAGATCTGGCTGCTGGCCGACGTCCGGCCCGGCGCACCGGCGGTGATGCTCGGCCAGGAGCGGTGGGCGGGCGTGACCGCCCGGCGCGACCGGCGGCTGCCCGCCCCCGAGACGGCGGTGCTGCTGGCCGACCTCGCCCACGCGGGCTACCTGGTCGGGGTCGCCGAGCGGATCCTGACCGACGCCGCCGCCTACGCGCGCTCCCGGCGGCAGTTCGGCCGGCCGATCGGCGACTTTCAGGGCGTCGCGCTGCCGCTGGCCGACTGCGCGGCCCGGATCGCGGCGGCCGGCGCGCTCGTGCGGCGCGCCGCCGCTTCCGGGGACGGGCCGGCCGGGCAGGTGGCCCTCGCCTCCGCCGCGCGGGCCGCACGGGGCACGCTGTACCAGTGTCACCAGGCGTACGGCGCGATCGGCTTCACCGACGAGGGACCGCTCGCATGGCTGGGCGGCCGAGTCGGCCTCCTCGCGACCGAGGCGGAGGCGCCGTGGCGGCGGGCCACCGACACCGCGCTCATCGGGTTGGTGCGCCGGTGAGCGCGCCACCGCGGGTGCTGCGCATCGACCTTGCCGCCGTACCCTCGCCGGCCGCGCTGGCGGCGGAGGTCGCGCACGAGTGCGCGGGCGAGACCGCCCTCGCGGTACTCGACGGCACCGACGAGGACTGGCTGCGGCTCTCGGCGGCGGCGTCGTTCGCGGCGGCGATGGCGGGGCTGCCCGCGCTGACCGTGGGCCGGGCCCGGGGCGACACGCCGGGCCTTCCGGGCGCCGACGGCCCGCTCGGCCTCTGCGACCTGCGCGCCCGAGCCGGGCCCGGTGCACCGGATGACTGGACCGTCGCCGGCACCGGGACGGCGGTGACCGACCGGCTGGCGGCCTGGGAGGCGGCGTTCGTGGCCCCGCGGGCCGTGGCGGCGCTGACCGCGGCTCGGCTGGTCCGCCAGCCGCCCGCGTCGGCCGCGCACGGGCTGTTCCTCGAGTCCCTGGCGTACACCGCGCTGCAGTCCGGCGACGCGCACCGCGACTGGCTGGCCCGCCGGGACGTGCGGCCGGCCGGCGACGCGGACGAGCCGAGGATCGCCGTGCACCGCGAGGGCGACACGGTGACCGTCGAGCTGCGCCGCCCGGCCCGGCACAACGCGTTGGACGCTCGCATGCGCGACGCGCTGTGCGAGGTGCTCGGCGGCCTGCTGATCGACGACACCGCGCGGATCGTGCTCACCGGCGCCGGGTCGTCGTTCTGCTCCGGGGGTGACCTGGCGGAGTTCGGTACCGCCGCGAGCCCCCTGGCCGGCCACCTCACCCGGACCACGCGGTCGCTGGCCGGTCTGGTCGCGCTGCGGGGTCCGCGGCTCACCGTCGCCGTGCACGGCGCCTGCGTGGGCGCGGGCGTCGAGCTGGCATCGTTCGCCGCCCGTGTCGTCGCCACCCCCGACGCTCGGTTCTGGCTGCCCGAGGCGGGGTTCGGGCTGATACCCGGCTCCGGCGGCACGGTGTCGATGCCAGCCCGGATCGGCGCGCACCGGTTCGTGGAGCTGGTCCTGACCGGCGAGCGCTGGGACGCCGCCACCGCCCTCGCCCACGGCCTTGTCGACGAGGTGGCGGGCCCCGGATCCTGAGCCGTCAGGCAGGCGGATGACCGCGGACGCGCCGGCGCCGTGCTCACAGCGCCGCCAGCAGCCTCTCCGCGAGCGGGATGTCCGTGGTCTTGAGGGTCACCGCGTCGACCGCGCCCTGCCAGACCCGCAGCCGGTCGACCACCCGGTCGAGCGGGCCGACCAGGGCGAGCTCGTCGATCAGCGCGTCGGGGACGGCCGCGATCGCCTCCGCCCGGTGCCCGTCGAGGTAGAGATTCTGCACCGCCCGCGCTTCGGCCTCGTAGCCGATCCGGCCGGCGAGCGCGGTGTAGAAGTTGGTCTCCCGCGAGCCCATCCCGCCGAGGTACAGCGCGAACGCCGGGCGGACCGCGTCGCGGCAGGCCGCGAGGTCGTCGCCGGCCGCGATGTGCACGGTGGCGACCAGGTCGAGGGGGCCCAGCGCCGGGTCGCGAGCCGCGGTGCCCTCGGCCAGCGCGGCGGCGTACACCTCGGGCTTCTCGGGGGAGTAGAAGGCCGGCAGCCAGCCGTCGGCGATCTCGGCGGCGAGGCTGACCGCCTTCGGACCGTTGGACGCCAGGTAGATCGGGATCCGCGGGCGCACCGGGTGGACGGACGCCTTGATCGAGCGCTGGGCGCTGCCATCCGGCCGGCGGTAGGGGATCCGGTAATGGCGGCCTTCGTGGCGCAGGGGCGCCTCGCGGGCCACGGCCGCGTGGACAATCGAGACGTACTCCCGGGTGCGCGCCAGCGGCGCCGCGAACGGCACCCCGTGCCAGCCCTCGACCACCTGCGGGCCGGAGCTGCCCAGCCCGAGGACCAGGCGGCCGCCGGAGAGCTGGTCGAGGGTCAGGGCCGTCATCGCGGTGTTCGCCGGGGTGCGGGCCGGCATCTGCAGGACCGCGGTGCCGAGGCGCATCGTGTCGGTGAAGGCGGCGAGGTAGCCCAGCACGCTGACCGCGTCGGTGCCGTATGCCTCGGAGACCCAGACGGAGTCGACGCCCGCCCGCTCCGCCCGGCGCAGCAGCGCCGGAAGCTCACCCAGCGGCCGCGAGTGCCCGAGGCTCAGTCCGACCCGCATCATCGACCCGTCCACGTGGGTTCGCGACGCTCCCGGAAGGCGGCCGCGCCCTCCCGCGCGTCCGACGAGGCGAACACGGGGTCGAAATGATGGCGCTGACGCTCGAAGCCAGTGCCGACCGGCCAGTCCGCGGACTCGATGAGCACCCGCTTGGACGCCGCCACGGACAGCGGCGCGTTGCGCGCGATGAGCCCGGCCAGGTCGATCGCCGCGTCGATCGCGTGTCCATCCGCGACGACCCGGTTGATCAGGCCGAACCGTTCCGCGCGTGCGGCGCTGAGGGGTTCCCCGGTGAGCAGGACCTCCATCGCCACCGCATGAGGCAGTCGCCGCGGGAGCCGGAACGCACCGCCGCCCCGGGCGACCAGGCCCCGGCGCACCTCGGGCAGCCCGAAACGTGCGCTCTCGCCGGCGACCGTCAGGTCGCAGGCGAGGACGATCTCGAACCCGCCGCCGAGCGCCCAACCCTCCACCGCGGCGATGAGGGGTTTGCGCGGCGGAGATTCGACGATTCCGGCGAACCCGCGACCCGGCACCGAGGCGCGCTCGCCACGCGCGAACGCCTTGAGGTCCAAGCCGGCCGAGAAGTTTCCCCCCGCGCCCTGGATGACCGCGGCCGCCAAGGTCGGCGTCTCATCGAGTTCGGTAAGAGCGTCGGCGAGCCCGGCCGCGACGGACGCATTGATCGCGTTGCGTTGGCTGGCCCGGTTGATGGTGATGACCAAGGTCGACTCGCGGCGTGCGAGGAGAACATCCTGATCCGAACCGTGGTCCGCGGCGATGGGCACTCGTGCTCCCGTTGGTTCCACAAGTAGAACGATGTTCTGTCAGTTAACTCTGGCCCGATGTGTCCGTCAAGGATTGACAGGAGAGTCTCGCCGCCGCGGCCCACGGCTGCGGCGTCCGGGCCAGGCGGACGCGGCCGGACCGGCCGAGGGAGGCCGCGGACCGTGATGGCCGGATGCCCGCCCGGCTTCCGTCGCGGTTCCATATGCTGTGCCGGACTTCGATCGGAGGACCGACTCATGGCGAAGAGCACTGCGCCGGCGCATGGCGCGAACGATGACGGATACCGCGTTCCGGCGGTCGCGCGAGCCTTCGCCATCATCCGGATGCTGGCCGCGCGGGGCCCGCTCCCGCTGGCCGACATCGTCGAGGACAGCGGGCTGAACAAGAGCACGACGTTCTACACCCTGCGGACCCTGGTGAGCCTGGACGTCCTCGCCTACGACGAGGGCGCGCGGACCTACGCGCTCGGGCCGGCGCTCATGGAACTGGGCATGGCCGCGAGCGGACAGTTCAGCGATGTGGCGCTGGCCAAACGTCATCTGGCCGAGCTGCTCGAGGCGTTCAACGTGACCATCGTGCTCTACCGGCGGGTGAACGTCGGGGAGATCGTGATGGTCGACAAGATCGAACGGGCCCAACGGGTGCGCATCACCGTGCGGGCGGGCGCCCACCTGCCCATTCAGGGCGGCTCGTTCGGGCGCGTCTTCCTCGCCTATGACGATCCCAAGACGTTGAACGAGGCGCTCAAGGACGGGCTGCACAAGTTCACGCCCAAGAGCCTCACCCGGGTCGCCCAGTTCCGGCGGGAACTCGTCGCGGTCCGCGAGCGGGGCTGGGCGGTCGACCACGAGGGTTTCGCCCTCGGCGTCAGTACGGTCGCGGCGCCCATCTTCGGTCCCGATGGCAAGATCGCGTTGGTCGCCGCCGCGGTTGGCTTCACGAACCTGACGACCGACGACGTTGCGGCGAGTCTCGGAGCCGAACTGCGTCGCCTTTGCGACCGGATCGGGACCGTTGTCGGCGGCGAGAGTCCTACGCTGCCACCTCCAGCGGCCGGGCCGTGACCGGAAGACCGGCGTCGGGCCGGCCTTCCGGTCACCAGGGCTCAGCGGGGCGCCATCCGGATGGCGCCGTCGAGGCGGATGGTCTCCCCGTTGAGGTACGGGTTCTGCAGGATGGACACCGCCAGATGGGCGTAGTCATCGGGCGCGCCGAGCCGGCTCGGGTGCGGCACCATCGCCTCCAGGCCGTCGCGGATGTCCGGGCGCAGGCGGCCCAGCATCGGGGTGTCGAACACCCCGGGTGCGATGGTGTTGACCCGGATGAGCCGGTTGGCCAGATCGCGGGCCGCGACGATGGTCATCCCGTGCACGGCCGCCTTGGCCGCGGTGTAGGACGTCTGACCGATCTGGCCCTCGAACGCGGCCACGGACGCCGTCAGCACGATGGCCCCGCGCTCCCCGTCCCGCGGCTCGGTGCGTACCATCCGGGCAGCGGCGAGCCGCAACACGTTGTAGGTGCCGATGAGGTTGATCCGGACTACCTCCGCGAACGTCTCCAATGACCCGGGCTCGCCGTCACGGTTGACGATCCTGGTCCGGTCGCCACCGCGCCCGGCACAGTGCACCAGCCCGCGCAACGGTCCGTGCTCCGCCTCCGCCCGGTCGAAGACCGCCGTCATGGCCGTCTCGTCCGTGATGTCGGCCGGGACGTAGACCGTGGTCGGGTCGAGCCGAGCCACGTCGTCGGCCGCCGGTGGGTTGAGGTCTGCGATACAGACCCGCGCCCCCTCCTGCTCGAGCCGGCGTAACGTGGCCAGCCCCAGGCCCGAGGATCCCCCGGTGACCACGATGGAACTCTCCGATAGCTGCATGATGTCCTTTCTGACGCCACACCGCGGACGGCTGCCGGCGGGAGTTTCGCGGCAGCTGATCGTCACGCCTTTAGTCGCCGAGCCGTTCGAGAATGGTGGCGTTGGCCATGCCACCGGCCTCGCACATCGTCTGCAGCCCGTACCGCACGCCGGCGTCGCGCATATGGTGGACCAAGCGGGTCATGAGGATGGCGCCGGAACCGCCCAGGGGATGCCCGACCGCGATCGCGCCACCGAGCGGGTTCATCCGGGCATGCTCGGCGCCGGTCTCGATCTCCCATGCCAGCGGCACCGGTGCGAACGCCTCGTTGACCTCGAACGCGCCGATGTCGCCGATCGAGAGTCCGGACCGCTTGAGCAGTCGTTGGGTGGCCGGGATCGGCGCGGTCAGCATGGTCACCGGGTCGTCGCCCACAACGGTTCCGCTGTGGTAGCGGGCGAGAGGCCGCAGCCCCAACTCGCGGGCCCGTTCTCCCGTCATGATGAGCAGTGCGCCGGCGCCGTCGGAGATCTGCGAGGCGTTGCCGGCGTGGATGACGCCCGTCTCGGCGAAGGCTGGCTTGAGCGCGGCGAGCTTCTCCAGCGACGTGTCGCGACGGATCCCTTCGTCGCGGCGCACCACCTCGTCGCCCACGGTCACCGGCACGATCTGATCGTCGAACGCGCCCCGGTCGGTCGCGGCGATGGCGCGTTGATGCGACTCGAGGGCGAACTCGTCGAGCCTGCGCCGGCTGAGCCCCCAACGCTGGGCGATCGCCTCGGCACCTTCCCCCTGGCTGAAGGAGTCGCGTCGGTAGCGCGCCTTGACTTTGGGTCCGTAGGGCTCGCCCATGCTACGGGCCGTGCCGAGTGGGACCCGGCTCATGATCTCGACCCCGCCGGCGATCACGATGTCGTAGTGTCCGGCCACGACACCGGCGGCGGCGAAGTGTATGGCCTGCTGGCTCGATCCGCAGGCCCGGTCGATGGTGGTGCCGGGAATCATTTCCGGCCAACCGGCCGCGAGCACGGCGAGTCGCCCGACGTTGCTGGACTGTTCGGCGATCTGCGTGACACAGCCCCAGATGACGTCCTCGATCAGCTCGGGCTCGAGGCCGTTGCGGGACAGCAACGCTTTCAACACGTGCGCCGAGAGGTCGACGGGGTGGACGTCCTTGAGCATGCCGCCGCGCCGGCCGATGGGCGTGCGTACCGCATCGACGATCACTGCATCCCGCACTGGGTCTCCTCGGGATCTAGAAGTTCTGTATGCAGTCTGAGATTCTTAAGGTAGAACATGCGCCGGGGCATGGGAATGGTCATGCCGGCACTTGTTGAAGACGACAGGCGTGGTGACCGCTTCGCCGAGCGTCACCGGCCGGTCGCCCAGCCGCGTTGACTGCGGGGAACCGCTCGACAGCCTGTGAGCGCCGTCCGGGCCGGACACGCGGTCCTGGCGGGCAGTGATCTGCACCATAGGCGTTCCCAGCCGGAACGCTGCGACAGGAGGGGCGGCCGCTGTGACGGCCGGCGAGTGTGCCGGCGGGTCGGTGACCGACCGCTGGGCCCGCACGACCAGTCCGACCTCGTCGATGCCGAACCCGTCGCCCTGCGCTACCGGCTGCTGCACCTGTCCGCGTGGCGACACGCGCCAGCCCGTACCCCTACTCCAGGCAAAAGGGTCAATCCGGACCGCAGATTGATACCCCTCAGCCGACGGTTGACCTGTCATGCCGATCCGGCCAGCAGGTAGACAGTATACGGAATACTTTTTCGTGACAAGGATCTCACGACGTCAACTCGGAGCACTGCGGCAGCTAAGTTCAGGGAATCTGCGGACATCACTAGCCACGATGGACGGCCACGACTCGCCGCGAGGCGCTCGATCCAGCGCGTCCGGCGCGGCTTCGCCCACAGTCGATCCGCAGTCGACCTGTTGTAAGCAGATCACAAGGGGGCTGCCGTGATAGCTTCGGACGTTGCTGACGGCCGGTTCGGAATCGGGGTCCAGCTCAACTCGACCGGTGCCGGCGAACTACGCCGACAGGGCGCCGCAGCCGAAGAGGCGGGTTTCACCTTCGTCTCCGTCGGCGACAACCCCGAGCACATGCGCGACACCTTCGTCTCGCTGGCGGAGCTCGCCCACGCCACCGCCCACTGCTCGATCGGCACCACCATCACCACGCCCCACCATCGCGATCCGCTCGTCGTGGCCAGCGCGTTCTCCTCCGTGGCCGAGCTTGCCCCGGGGCGGGTCTTCGTCGGCATCGGGACGGGGCGTGCCCGGCGCCCCGCGCGCATCAGTGAGTTGCGCGAGCACGTGCAGGCTCTGCGCGCGCTGTGGTCACGCGAGGAGGTTCTCCACCGGGGCGAGCCGTTGCGACTGTCCTGGGATGCGGCGCCGGTCCCGATCGTCGTCTGCGGGTCTGGGCCACGAGCGTTGGAGACGGCGGGGGAGTACGCCGACGGCGTCATCATTGAGACAGGACTCAGTGAGGAGCTCGTCGCTCGGGCGCGTGAGTGGGTCGCGGCTGGCGCGCGAAGGTCGGGACGCCGTCTCGAGGACCTGCAGCTGTGGTGGTACGCGCGCACCAGCATCGGCACGACCGCGGCGGAGGCCCACGCCGAGAGCGACGTCTCGATGGCCGCCGCCGGCGCGAACCTGGCACGACACGACCCGGGCCTGACCGACGTACCCGAGCGTTACCGCGCCGGTCTGCGAGAGCTGGGCGAGCGATACGACATGTCGGCGCATCTCCGCACGGACGCCGACAACCCGAACCGCGGCCTGGTCGGCGACGAGCTGCGCGAGTATCTGGCCGACCGCATCGGTGTCGTCGGCGCACCCTCTGACTGGCTCGACAGGATCGCTCAGCTGCGCGACAGGGGCGTCGACAACATCCTGTGCATCGGCGCGAGCGGCGACAAGAACAAGCTCATCCGGCTCGTTGGGGAACACGTGATACCGCACCTCGGTGGTCCTCGCGGTCCCATCGGCTTCGCCGCGGATCACGCGGCGCGCTGAGACCGTGGCCGTCGGGCTCGTGCGGCCCTACAGCCGGGACCTCAGCACGTCGACCTCGCAGCCTGGCGAGGACGGGTCGAAGCCGTGCTCGAACAGCCAGCGGACCGCCAGCAGGCTTCGCAGCGACCACCACGCGCGGATCACGTCGAGGTCGACGTCGGTGCCGTAGCCGGCGACGACGTCGGCAAGGTGCTGTTCGTGTCCGAGCGTCAAGGTGGCGAGGTCGTACAGCGCATCGCCCTGGCTCGCCTCGGACCAGTCGATCACGCCGGTGATCTCGTCACCGTCGACGAAGACGTGGGTGATCTGCAGGTCGCCGTGTGTGAACACCGGTGCCCACGGCCGGAGCGCAGCCTCGGCAATCCGGCGGTTGCGCGTGACCAGGCCGGTGGGAAGGACGCCGTTCGCGACGAGCCACTCGCATTCGCCGTCGAGCTGCGATGCGATTTCGTCGAGGCTCCGACCGGGCCATGGCGGCAGCGGCCCGTCGTGCAGCATCCGGGCGGCGGCACCCGCCGCGGCCCACGCCGCCGGCGACGCGGTCGATGGCTCGCCGAGGCGGCCGAGTGCTGTGCCTGGGAGAGCGGCGAGCGCGAGCACGGGCGGCTTGCGCCACAAGACCTCGGGAGTCGGGATCGGCGCCATGGCCATCGCCTCGACCTCGACATCGGTGCGTGTCTGATCAGTGTCGATCTTCAGGAATACGTCGCCGACGCGCAGGGTCGCGCGCTCGTGATGGGCGACGACGACCTCGACCTCGTCCATGTCGGCCATTCTCGCGGGGATGACCTCCAACGTCGCCGGGATTATCGCGTGCTCAGATGGGCCGGAGCGGGCCGCCGCGTTCATCGAGGCGGTGTCAGTGACGTGAGCGGTTCGCGGCGGTGTCGAGTGCCGGTGCGAGTGGCATCAGCGCGGACCGTGTGAGGTCCGGCAGGGAGCCCGAGGTCACCACGAAGCCGGGTAGCGATGCGGCCTTGCTCGTCGACTTCAGCCATTGCCGAATCGCGACCTTGGTGGCGGCGCTGACGCTGGCGGCCAGCGTCTCAACGGTCAGTTGGTCCATGCCTGGGCAGCGTTCGGCGATGGCTTCGGTGAGCGGGCCCTCGATCGCGGTGACGGTGTCGATGTAGCAGGCGCGCAGGGCGGGACTGGTCGTGATCATCAGCAGTGCGTGACGCGCGTGGTCGCCCGGGTCGGTGTACTGCCCGATGACGGCGTCGATGACCGCGTCGGCGAGGCTGACATCGGCGGGGCGGGTGGTCACGGCTGCCGCGACTCGTGACGCACGTTCTGCTGTGACCGCCGCGATGATCGCCTCCTCACGGCTTGAGAAGTAGTTGTTGTACGTCCTCGGCGACACGCCGGCGGCCTCGGCGATGTCGTCGACGCGGACGTTTTCCGGCCCGCGCTCCAGCGCGAGGCGCAGCGCCGCCGCCCGAAGTGCCTCTCTGGTGGCCTGCTTCTTTCGTTCGCGCAGGGTGGGCCGGTCTGTTGTCACGCCCTCACCATCGCACAGTACTTGCGTACGCGCAAACTTGCGTGCACGCAAAAATTTGGTAGCGTCGCCTCGAACCCGCCCCCTGACAGCACCCGACCCCGGGAAGGACCGACACACATGCGAGCCAAGGGCATGACCTACGACACCGGCTTCGTCGTTGATGGCCGCAATTCGATGGAGCGCTTCGACCCCGACCTGGTCCGGCGAGAGCTGACCATCATCCGCGACGATCTGCACTGCAACGCCGTCCAGATCGTCGGCGGCGACCCGCAGCGCCTGGAGGTCGCCGCCCGTGTTGCCGCCGAGCTCGGACTGGAGGTCTGGTTCTCGCCGTACCCGCTGGACCTGCAGACCGACCAGATCCTCGCGCTGCTCCTCGACTCCGCCCAGCGGGCCGAGCGACTCCGCACGACGGGAGCCGAGGTCGTGTTCGTCGCCGGCGTCGAGCTGAGCATCATGAATCGGGGGTTCTTCGACGGCGACCGTATCGACGAACGCCTCAGCCGCCTGCTGGCCACCCCGGACGGCCGGGCCGAACGCATCGTCGAAGTCCGCTCCCGCCTCGACCGCTTCCTCCGCACCGCCGTGCCAGCGATCCGCGAACACTTCCACGGCAAGGTCACCTACGCGGCCATACCGTTCGAGGGCGTTGACTGGGACCTGTTCGACTTCGTGACCCTCGAACTCATCCGATCCGCGGAAGTCGCCGACCGATTCCGAGACGGCGTACGCACCCTCGTCGCACAACCCAAACCCGTCGCCATCACCGGCTTCGGCACCGCAACCTGGCGCGGTGCGAGCGACGTCGCACCACGCAGCATGGAAATCCTCGAATACGACGAAACCACCGGCATCCCAGTACGGCTGAATGGGCAGTACCAACGCGACGAGACCGGCCAGGCGACATACCTCGGCGAACTGCTCGACATCTTCGACAGCGAGGGCGTCGACAGCGCCTTCGTACACCTCTTCGCGCTCCACAACCTGCCCCACCGCCCCGACGGCGATCCCCGCGACGACCTCGACCTCGCCAGCCTCGGAATCGTCAAGGTCCTCGACGGCCGCAACGGCGACACCTACCCCGACATGCCCTGGAACCCAAAACCGCCTTCGCCACGATCGCCGAACGCTACTCCAGCTGACCCACGCCGGCGAGACCGTAGCGAACTCAGAGAAATATCTGTGGAGATGACGGGGACCCTTCTTTAAGGTGGCCCAATGGCAGCGATCAAGCAGTTCCAGATCACCTTCGACTGCGCGGAACCTGAGCGCGTCGCTCGTTTCTGGTGCGAGGTGCTGGGGTACGTCGTGCCGTCGCCACCTCGGGGGTTCGCCAGCTGGGACGATTTCCAGCGCGCGTTGCCACCGGAGCGGCAGGGTTCGGCGTTCGCCTGCGTTGATCCCTCGGGGGTGGGTCCGCGACTGTTCTTTCAGCGAGTTCCCGAGGGCAAGGTCGTGAAAAATCGGCTGCACCTTGACGTGCGGGTCGGCACCGGGCTCGTCGGTGAGGAACGCTTGGCTGCCCTCGAGGCCGAGTGCGCTCGTCTGGTCCCGCTCGGTGCGGTACGCGTGCGTCTGCTGCGCGCCGACGGCGTCAACGAGTCGTGCCTTGTGATGCAGGACATCGAGGGAAACGAGTTCTGTCTCGACTGAGCGGCCACCGCGAACGGGGCGGCGGCGTCGCTGGCCAGACAACGCCGGATCCTCGGCTGCGGGCTCCTGGCCTGACCTTCATTCCGTGGCCATGCCCTCATCCTGGCGGCGCTCGGCAAGCCGCTTCAGATTCAGCAACTGTCGTCGAGCCATGACCAAGTCGCCGACGGACAGCCCGAGGGCGGCCCAGCGGGTCGTCTGCATGACGACCTTGAGGAGCAGTCGCGTCGTGTGGTCGAACGATATGCTGCGCTGATGGCGATCGGATTGGCGCCGGTTCCGGCAGCCCTCGGATGGGCGCTGGTGGTCGTGGCCGTGGGCGCCGGCGTGGCTGTGGGCCTCGGGGCGTACCGGCGAAATCGGCGCATCCTGCGACGCGGCGCGCGGCTGAGCGCCGAAATCGTCGCGGCCGAGATCGTCCCGCTCGGTCGCCCGTACGTGTCGCGGCTGCGCAAGGTGCGGCTGCAGCTGCGCTTCGAGGGCGTCGAGGAGCATGTGCTGGAGTTCCTCGGGTACCGCCTGCGCTCCGACGACGCCGCGGCGCTCACGCCGGGCGCGACAGTGCAGGTCTGGGTGCTGCCGGAGGACCTGTCCGAGGTTCGCGTCGCCCGGCCTGGCGACGTGGACCGGATCCTGCCGTTCCAGGCCGCCCCGGAGGTGTCCGGCGAGTACCCCGACGGCGCCATCGACGGCATCGGCAGTCTGCTGGACCGGTAGGGCTGAACGAGTGGCGCTTCCGGTCAGGTCCACACGGCATTGACGCCCGGAACTCGGCTGGCACCTTGCTCGGCTCGCCTGGGAGACGACGGCGCTCGGGTCGCGCACCTGCAACCTGGACTCGGTCTCCTGATAGCTTCGATCGCGCCCGCCTCGGCCTCGGGAATCTCGGGAGGCCACACCGGATTTGCCGCCGATCGAGTGTTGCTGATCGCTGGCGACCGTCACCGTCCGTCCAGATTCCTCGGGCTATTTGGCGCGAATCGCCTCGGCAAGCTGGTCGAACGTGCGCTCCAGCACCGCTCGCCGCTGCGTCTTGTGCTCCGGGGTCGGCTCCAGCCCGTCGATGCTCGCGTCCCACACGGCCAGGTAGGTCGCCCTCCACGACTCGACCGTCTCCACCTCGGGCAGCACGACGCCGACCCAGGCCTGGCTCGCCAGGACGTACAGGATCTCGAGGTTGCAGGGGACGGCGACGCCCCAGTACTCGTCCGGCTCCAGCTCGACCGGATCGCCGGCCATCGCGTCCTCGACCTCACGCACCAGCCGCGCGGTCAGGATCGACAGATGGTCCGCAGCCGTGTCGCTGTCGAAGTTGCCACTCTCCCAGGTACCCACGTTCATACGCTAACGGCCCAGGCAACAGCAGGGACCAGGTGGTCATCGCTGGCCACGCGTTCACGCAGAACCTCCGCCGCGACCACTACGAAACGCTCCGTCGACGCCCCGCCCGCACCGCGGGTCGCCGCTGCGTGTGTCCCTGGCCATGGCTCTGGTCCTGCCAGGCCCGCGGTGCCAAGAACCGGCAATGTACGGGGTGGCGGGGCTCGCGGCATCCTGTCTCGGCTGCTAGGTTTTCCGATCATGCGTTCTCGTCGCCCGGTCGCCACCATCGTCGGCGGAGTACTGCTGATTGTCTCGCTGCTGGTGTGCGGCATCGGCGCCGGCGTGTTGCTCGGGCCGGTCTCGCGGACCGAGCAGGACGTCAAGCTGGCCTCCAGGATCGGCGGCAAGGGCTTCACGACGTTCGACATGTACGAGGGCGACGAGTACTGGATTTACCAGCCGATCGAGCAGACGTGGCCCGACACCGTGCCGTGCAACGTCGCCAACTCCCCTGAGGATTCCTGGGTGGTGCGCCACTCCGAGCGCCCCGCGGCCGCGCCGGAGCGGATCACGCACTTCGACACCCGGGCCGGCAAGGAGGGCGTGGCCGACTACGACTTCAGCTACTACGGCACCCTGCGCGGCGACCGCACGAAGGCGCTCCTGTCGATGGAATGCTCGCCAATCGACTTCCTGCTCGTGCCCAGCCGCACCCCGCAGCGCTACCTGCTGGCCGTTGGGATCGTAGGCGCCCTGACCGCGATCGCCGGCGTTGTCGTGCTGGTGACCGGCCTGATCCTTCGCCGGAGGCGCGCCGGCGCACCGCCGACCCAGCCCGTGCCGCCCGCGTCCGTGCCGTCCGTGCCGCCCGTGCCCGTGCCGTCCGTGCCGCCCGTGCCCGTGCCGTCCGTGCCGCCCGTGCCCGTGCCGTCCGTGCCGCCCGTG
>NZ_JBEPDB010000077.1:0-46315 GCF_040300025.1 Dactylosporangium sp. NPDC000555
ACCGAGGAACTGGCGTTCCTCAACGACGTCTCCTGCGTGCCGTTGCAGCAGACGCTGCGGCACCTCCAAGTGGCGTACACGAACTTCTTCGCCAAGCGGGCCAAGTACCCGACGTTCAAGTCCAAGAAGCAGTCGCGCCGCTCGGCGGAGTACACGACCAGCGCGTTCCGGTTCCGCGACGGCCAACTCACGTTGGCGAAGATGACCGAACCCCTGCACATCGTGTGGTCCCGGCCCCTACCCGACGGGGCGTCGCCATCCACCGTGACCGTGTCGCAGGACCCGGCCGGCCGCTGGTTCGTGTCCCTGCTCTGCGACGACGTGATCGAGCAGGTCCCGGCCACGGGTGCGGTCGGTGTCGACGCCGGGCTGAACAGCCTGCTCACCCTGTCCACCGGGGAGAAGGTCACCAACCCGAAGCATGAGCGCCGCGACCGGGCGCGGCTGGCCCGCACCCAACGGAGCCTCGCCAAGAAGGTGCGGGGCTCTGCGAACCGGGCGAAGGCCCGGGTCAAGGTCGCCCGCGTCCATGCCCGGATCGCCGACCGGCGCCGCGACCACCTGCACAAGCTGACCACTCGGCTCGTTCGTGAGAACCAAACGATCGTGATCGAGGACCTGACCGTCCGCAACATGGTCAAACATCGCAGCCTGGCCCGCGCCATCTCCGACGCGGCCTGGCGGCAGTTCCGCACCCTGCTGGAGTACAAGGCCGAATGGCACGGCCGGAACCTGGTCGTCGTGGACCGCTGGTTCCCATCGTCCAAACTGTGCTCGGTCTGCGGTGCGCACGCTGAGCGGATGCCACTGCACGTACGGTCGTGGACCTGCCGATGCGGCGCCGTCCACGACCGCGACGTGAACGCGGCCCGCAACATTCTCGCGGAGGGGCTCTCCGTGATCGCCTGTGGAGGCGGTGTAAGACCTCAACGAGAGTCCTCTCGCACGGGGCAGTCGTCGGCGAAGCAGGAAACCCAGCGGGCGACCGCTGGAATCCCCCGCCTTTAGGCGGGTGGAGGATGTCAAGAACGGCCGATCGAGATCGGATCCGGCCGGGACCGGTCGAGCAGGTGCAGAGCCACCATACCGATCGGGTACGGCCCGGTCGGCGCGGGCAGGACCATCCGCGGCGGGCCCGAGGCGACCGGGCCGGTGGCGACGGGAGCCGCTCCCGCGCGCCCCGCGAGGCCGAGCGGCACGGTCAGCCCGGCGGCCAGTGCGGCCGTGATGACGCCGCGTCGGGTCAGGCGTTCCCGGCCGATCGATGGTGTAGTGGTCAATGAAGCCCCCTCGTGTCGTGGACAGCACCGGACGGACTGGCGGCAGCGTGGAGCCGCCGGTCGGCCGCCCGCCGGTTGGTGTCGCTACTGCTCGCTCGGCGTTTCGACCCGGGCGATGAGCTGCTTGAGTCGCGCGATCTCCTCGGCGAGCGCGGTGTTGCCCGCCGCGGTGAGGGTGATCCAGGTGCGGCCGCGTTTGCCGGCGTAGCCTTTCTCGACCTCGACGAGACCGGCTGTCTCCAGGACGCCGAGGTGCTGGGAGAGGTTGCCGGCGGTCAGTTCCAGCTGGGTGCGCAGGTAGCCGAACTCGACCCGGTGGGCCTCGTGCGCGAGGGTGAGGATGCCGAGCCGAACCCGCTGGTGCACCACGTCGTCGAGCCCGGTGACCGGATGCGGGGATTCGCTCTCGTCCGGGGGCGGGGCGTCGACCGGTCCGGTCACCGGGTCCGCCGCAGTCGTTGCGCCAGCGCGAAGCCGGCGCTGCCCAGCAGCAACAGGCCGCCGCTGATCACCCACTGTGTCGGGAGTCCCCACCAGGAGCTGGTCCCCCACCCGGCGGCGATCGGCGGCGACAGCACCACCGCCAGGTACCCGAGGGCGAACAGCAGCAGCGCGACACGCCGCTCCAGCCAGGCCAGCACCAGCAGGGCCAACCCGATCGCGCCGGTCGGATCGATCAGGTGCATCAGGAACACGACGAAGGCGGACGGGCTGTCGGGGTACGGCAGCGGGTCGAGGAGCAGCAAAGCCCCCGTGGCGGCGGCGGACAGCACGACGAGCGCGACGCCGGTGAGCACGTACGGCAGCATCCGGGTGCCCAGTCCCCGGGACCGGGCCACCCGCACGTACCCACCGGCGATCACCACGTATGCCAGCACCAGCGCCGCCCACCAGTAGAACGCCACGGCCTGGAACCAGACCTTGCACACCTGGCCGTCGCTCAACGCCCGGCAGTCGCTGAGGACCGGGTGGCCCAAGCTGTACACCGGGATCGCCCCGAACGTCACGAGGGCCAGCACCAGCAGCGGCAGCCACGTCACCCGCTGGTCAAGCCGGACCCGGCGCGCGAGGTCGCGCACCTCAGCCAGCAGCCGGCGTGCATCGCCACCGGCAGGAACCGCATCGGAAGTCATACAGATAGGTTTCCACAACAAACCAATTGGCGCTAGTGGCAGTGTCGGCTGGTGCGGAGGGCGTCGAGCGTGGTCGGCCGCGCCCGGGTCGCGACGGGGTTTTCCATGATCGAGTGAACGTGCTGCTCCTGGTACACGTTCACTCCGGGATGACGGCGAACTGGGCGCTCGGCCGATGGTGCGGCATGGTCGCGGAGAGGTTGTGCCGGCCGCGCCTGACAAGGTCCGTCTGCGACGCGCGCCGGCCGGTCGACAAAGGGCAGCAGGCGTGGCCAGTGCCGAAGGCCCGGCTCATGGCCGCGCTAAAGCATGATATGTCGGATTTTCGGTGACCGCCCGGTTGCTGCGGCCGTAGGCCGCGCGTCCTTGGCACCGCGGACATGGCAGGAAGGGCCGCCAGGCCCGACCGGTGTCTCACGGGAGGAACGGTCGTGCGTTGTGCGGACCGGAGTCAGCTGCCTGCGACGCGGGCCGTCAGTCGCGCTCCACGACCAGCTCGGCCTGGTCCTCGCTCGGGGCCGGGGCGATCTGCGGGAAGGGTGGGGGCGTGCCGTCATACGCCGGGCAGAGGGCCTGGTGGGCGCACCAGCCGCACAGGCGGCTCGGCTTGGGGCGGAAGTCGCGGTTCTGGGTGGCCAGGTCGATGGCCTGCCACAGGGCGAGCAGGGTGCGCTCGAAGCGGGCCAGGTCGTCGGCGTCGGGAGCGAAGTCGCAGACCTCCCGGTCGCGCAGATACATGAGGCGCAGCACCCTCGGTACGACGCCGCGGGTGCGCCACAGCACCAGGGCGTAGAACTTGAGCTGGAACATCGCGCGGGCCTCGAAGGCCTCGCGCGGGGCGCCGCCGGTCTTGTAGTCGACCACGCGCAGGTCGCCGGCGGGGGAGACGTCCAGGCGGTCGATGATGCCGCGGATGACCAGGCGGCCGTCGACCTCGGCCTCGACATACGCCTCGCGGTCGGCGGGCTCCAGGCGGTTGGGGTCCTCGACGGCGAAGTAGCCGGAGAGCAGGTCGCCGGCGCCGGACAGGAACTCCTCGGGGGTGAGGGGGGTGCCGGCGAAGATGTCCGCCAGCTCCGGCTCCTGCTCGACCAGGCGCTGCCACTGCGGCGCGACCAGGTCGGCGGCGTGCTGCGGGGTGCGCTCGCCGGGCGGGGCGTCGAAGAGGGCCTCGAGCACGGCGTGGACCAGGGTGCCGCGGGCCTGGTCGGGGGTCGGGCGCTCGGGCAGGCGGTCGATGCTGCGGAAGCGATACAGCAGGGGGCAGGTCTTGAAGTCCGCGGCGCGCGACGGCGACAGGGTTGGCAGGGCGGAGGTAACGGGCACCGTCATGCCCAAGAGGTTAGACGGGGGGTACGACGAAAACGTGTTTCGAACCCGCGAGCCCGTAGCATCTGGTGCGATGGACGAACACCGCACGGCATCCGCGTCGGCGTCGCCGGCTGCCCGCCCGCAGGCCCGGGAGCGTGGCGCTGGCATCCCCCTGGGCCGGCTGGCCGGAGTCCCGATCTACCTGGCGCCCTCGTGGCTGCTGCTGGCGGGGCTCATCACGCTCATGTATGGCCAATACATGGCGAGCCGGTCGGGGCTGCCGATCACCACGGGGCTGGCGGTCGGGTTCGGGTTTGTCGTGTGCCTGTTGATCTCGGTGCTGCTGCACGAGCTCGGGCACGCCGTGACGAGCCGGCACAGCGGCATCGGTGTGCGCGGGATCACGTTGGAGATGCTCGGCGGGTACACCGAGATGGAGCGTGAGGCGCCGCGCCCGGGCGTGGAGCTGTACGTGTCGATGGCGGGTCCGGTGGTGTCGCTGGCGATCGGGCTTGTGGCGGCCGCCGCCGCGGTGGTGCTGCCGCCCGGCGGCGTCGCCGAGACGTTCGCGTTCCAGCTGGCGCTGTCCAACATCGTGGTCGCGCTGTTCAACGCGCTGCCGGGGCTGCCGCTGGACGGCGGGCGGGCGCTGCAGGCGCTGGTGTGGCAGCTCAGCGGCGACGCCGACGTCGGGCGGCAGGTCGCCGGGTGGGCCGGGCGGGTGCTGGCGCTGGCGACCGCCGGGGTCGCGCTGCTGCTGTGGCACGCCGGGATCGTGCACGGGTATTTCGGCATGCTCTTCACCCTGCTCGTCGCCCTCACCATGTGGGTCGGGGCCGGGCAGGCGATTCGGCACGCCAAGGCGACCGCCGGCCTGCCCCCGTTCAGCGCCCGCGAGCTGGCCCGGCCGATCGTCGCGGTGACCGCCGACACGCCGCTGTCGGAGGCCGACCGCATCGCGTCGATCGCCGCCGAGCGCTCGCCCGTCGTGGCCGTGGTCGACGGCGGGGGTAGCCTGGTCGGGTTCGTGCACGGCGCCTCGGCGCGCGCGGTGCCGGCCGAGCGGCGGCCCTGGGTGCCGATCGGCGACGTGACCCGCCGCATCGACCGCGATCACGTGCTCACCGGCCACCTGCGCGGCACCGACCTGCTGATGGCGATCAAGGACGACCCGGGCGGCGACTACCTCGTGGTCACCGGGGAGGATGTGCACGGCGTCCTGCGCGGCGCCGACCTCGTCTCCCTGGTGGCCCCGACCCGGCGGCCGCGCAGGCCGACCGTCCGGAGGAACAGCACGTGACCGTGGAAAGCCCTGTCCAGACCCCGTCCGCCGTCCGGAGGGGCCCCTTCCGCCCGGGCGACCGGGTCCAGCTCACCGACCCCAAGGGGCGGATGCACACCATCGTGCTGGAGGCGGGCAAGGAGTTCCACACCCACCGCGGGCGGCTCGCCCACGACGAGCTCATTGGCGCGCCCGACGGCAGCGTGGTCACCTCCACCGGCGGCACCGCCTATCTGGCGCTGCGCCCGCTGCTGTCCGACTACGTGCTGTCCATGCCGCGCGGCGCGCAGGTGATCTACCCCAAGGACGCGGCCCAGATCGTGGCGATGGGCGACATCTTCCCCGGCGCCCGGGTGCTGGAGGCCGGCGCCGGCTCGGGCGCGCTGACCTGCTCGCTGCTGCGCGCCGTCGGGTCCGAGGGGACCGTGACCTCGTACGAGATGCGGGAGGACTTCGCCGAGATCGCCCGGCGCAACGTGGAGGCGTTCCTCGGCGGCCCGGTGCCGGGCTGGACGCTGCGTGTCGGTGACGTGGCCGGCTGTGAAGACACCGGTTTTGATCGGATAATCCTAGACATGCTCACGCCTTGGGAGATCCTGCCGCTCGTCTCGCGGGCGCTGATCCCCGGCGGGGTGTTCATCGGATATGTGGCGACCACGCCCCAATTGTCGGAGTTGGTGGAGGCCTTGCGCGAGGATGGTGGGTACACCGAACCTCGAGCGTGGGAGAGCCTCGTGCGCGACTGGCACGTGGAGGGCCTGGCCGTGCGGCCCGATCACCGCATGATCGCGCACACGGCGTTCCTGGTCAGCGCCCGGAAGCTCGCTCCTGGCGTGACCGCACCGCCGCGCCGGCGCAAGCCGAGCAAGGGGGCCGAGGCCTATGCGGCTCGGCGGTTGGCGGCCGCCGCGGCCGCCCGGGCAGAGGAGGAGGCCGAAGGGCATGAGCCGACCGAGCTTCAGTGACCTACCCGCGGTCTTTCCCGACTGGTCGCCGTATCCGGACCTCGAGTCGGCGGCCCGGGCATATCTGCGCGATCCGGACATCGCGTTGGACGCCATGGCCGGTGTACTGCGAGGTCAGAGCGTTCTGGGCTTCACCCTCGAGCGGTTCGTCAACGACGTCAACGGCGTGTGGCAGGAGGTCGTGGTCTGCGACGGCAACCGGCTGATCCTCTGGCACGGCGAGGACATCCCGCCGGAGGAGGCGCCGCCGGGCTCGATGACGTCGTCACTGCGGGTGGTGGCGCTGTCCGCGGTGACCGAGGTCGGCTGCCGGCGGCGGATCAGCCGCAACCCCAACGGCACCCATCGGGTCGACAGCGTGGACGTGTATCTGCTGCTCACGTCGCTCGACGAGGCCAACGTGGCGGCGGAGGAGGCCGGCTCGGTGCTCCGCCACGACGCGCTGCGCTTCGGCAAGACGCTCGACGACGGCGGTGCGGGTCAGATCGCCCGGCTGGAGGAGTTCGCGCGCCTGGTCAGCTCGCTGGTCGGCAAGCCGATGCTGTAGTCCGGGGCCGGAGCGGGTCTGGGATCACTCGGCGTCGGGGCCGGCGACGGGCGCGTCGTCGGACCGGCGGCGCACGTGGATGCAGTCGCCGGGGCACTCCTTGGCCGCGTCGATGACCTCGAGCCGCAGATTGGCGGGCACGTCGACCCGGCTGCCGGGCGCCAGCAGCAGCTCGCCGTCCGGGCCCTTGACATAGGCCAGACCGTCGACGTCGAACTCGAAAACCTCCGGCGCGTATTGCACGCACAGGCCGTCGCCGGTGCACAGGTCCTGGTCGACCCACACCTGCAGGGTGTCCTCGGAAGTCTCCACGCTCACAGCCATGACGCTACCCGACGCCCCGCGAAGCGTGCAGGGGACCGTGACACACGCCGCAGGGGCCCCGGAAAAGGTCCCGGACGGGGCGCTGGAAGTGTCCCGGATTTGTAAACACCCTATGGCGCACGTGTTCGAGGGGGCCCGAACCGCCGATCAGCAGTTAGTGTTAGAGCACAACGTTCAAAGCCCCCGGGGAGGTGGGACGTGGCACGCAGCGACGACGCGGAGACGCGCGCCGCACGATGGGAGAAGGACGCCCACGATCTCTCCACGCAGGTCGCGTTTCTTCAGGAGGAACTCGCCCTGGTGCGGCGCAAGCTGACGGAGACTCCGCGACACGTGCGACAGCTCGAGGAGCGGCTTGCCGCAGCGCAGGCGCAGATTGCCCGGCTGACCGAAAACAACGAGCGGCTCGTGGCCACCCTCAAAGAGGCCAGGGCCCAGATCGTGACGCTGAAGGAAGAGGTGGACCGCCTGGCGCAACCGCCGAGCGGTTACGGCGTCTTCCTCGCCCGCCATGACGACGGCACTGTCGACGTCTTCACAGGTGGGCGCAAGCTGCGCGTGGCAGTCTCCCCGGCGATCGAGACCGAGGAGCTGCGCCGAGGCCAGGAGGTCCTGCTCAACGACGCCCTCAACATCGTCGACGCGCTCGGGTTCGAGCGGGCCGGTGAGGTCGTCATGTTGAAGGAGGTCCTCGAGGGCGGCGACCGCGCTCTCGTCATCTCGCATGCCGACGAGGAACGGATCGTCCACCTGGCGCACACGCTCGCCGACGCGCCGCTGCGCGCCGGCGACTCGCTCATGATCGAGCCGCGCTCGGCATATGCGTACGAGCGCATCCCGAAGAGCGAGGTCGAGGAGCTGGTCCTGGAGGAGGTGCCCGACGTCGACTACACCGACATCGGTGGCCTGTCTCCGCAGATCGAGCAGATCCGCGACGCGGTGGAGCTGCCCTTCCTGCACGCCGACCTGTTCCGCGAGCACAAGCTGCGCCCGCCCAAGGGCGTATTGCTCTACGGCCCGCCCGGCTGTGGCAAGACCCTCATCGCCAAGGCGGTGGCCAACTCGCTGGCGAAGAAGATCGCCGAGGCGCGTGGTGAGGAGAAGCGGACCAGCTACTTCCTCAACATCAAGGGTCCGGAGCTGCTCAACAAGTACGTCGGCGAGACCGAGCGGCACATCCGGCTGATCTTCCAGCGGGCCCGTGAGAAGGCCAGCGAGGGCACGCCGGTCATCGTGTTCTTCGACGAGATGGACTCCGTGTTCCGCACCCGCGGCTCCGGCGTCTCCTCCGACGTGGAGAACACGATCGTCCCGCAGCTGCTCAGCGAGATCGACGGGGTGGAGGGGCTGGAGAACGTCATCGTCATAGGCGCGTCCAACCGGGAAGACATGATCGACCCGGCGATCCTGCGCCCGGGCCGGCTCGACGTGAAGATCAAGATCGAGCGGCCAGACGCCGAGGCGGCCAAGGACATCTTCTCGAAGTACATCCTGACCGACGTACCGCTGCACCGGGACGACGTCGCCGAACACGGCGACTCGCCCGACGCGACGGTCGCGGCCATGATCGACGCGGTCGTGCTGCGGATGTACTCCGAGACCGAGGAGAACCGCTTCCTCGAGGTGACCTACGCCAACGGCGACAAGGAAGTCCTGTACTTCAAGGACTTCAACTCGGGCGCGATGATCCAGAACATCGTCGACCGGGCGAAGAAGATGGCGATCAAGGACTTCCTCAGCAGCGGCCAGAAGGGTGTGCGCCTGCAGCACCTGCTCGACTCGTGCGTCGACGAGTTCCGCGAGAACGAGGACCTGCCCAACACCACCAACCCCGACGACTGGGCCCGCATCTCCGGCAAGAAGGGCGAGCGGATCGTGTACATCCGCACGCTCGTCTCCGGCGGCAAGGGCGCCGAGGCCGGCCGGTCGATAGAGACCGCCACCAACACCGGCCAGTATCTGTAAGCGAGCACCATCCGAGAGCGGGCGGCGACCACCTGGTCCCGCCCGCTCCGGCTTCGCTCGGGTTCGGAGCCGGGGACGGGCGCTGACGCCGACACCGCGGCGGCGGCCGTTCCGGTTTCTGTTTCGCGGCCGGCGAGGTGTCCGGCGGCATACCTCGCTGCGTCCGCGAAGCTACGTGTAAGAAATGGCTGCGATGGTAGCCCTTTTTTACACACAGCCGCCGGGTTCGGGGGGTGGGACCGCCGGCAGCGCTCGCGCGAAGCGCGCCGCAGGCGTCGGCATGGGCTTCGGGGTGGGAACCGCCCGGCGGCGGCCGCGCGAAGCGCGCACCAGGCGTCGGCATGGGGCTCCGGGGTGGGGTAACCGCCGGCAGCGCTCGCGCGAAGCGCGCACCAGGCGAGAAACTGCCCGCGCGGTGTGGGCCGGGTGGCCGTCCGTACGACTAGGGTTGTGTCATGAGTGTGCGGCGCGTGATGGGCACAGAGGTCGAGTACGGCGTGTCCGTGCCCGGCCAGCCGGGTGCGAATCCGATGGTCACGTCCTCCCAGGTGGTCAACGCGTACGGGGCGCGGCCCGAGCTCACCAAGGGGGGCCGGGCCAGATGGGACTACGAGGAGGAGTCGCCGCTGCGCGACGCCCGCGGCTTCACCTACTCCGGCGCGCTGTACGACCCCGCCGAGGCGCTCGCCGACGAGGACCTCGGGCTTGCCAACGTGATACTGACCAATGGCGCCCGGCTCTACGTCGACCACGCCCACCCGGAGTACTCCACGCCCGAGGTGACCAACCCGCGCGACGTGGTGCTGTGGGACAAGGCCGGCGAGCGGGTGATGGCCGAGGCCGCCCGGCGCGCCGCGACGATCCCCGGCACGCTGCCGATCCACCTGTACAAGAACAATACGGACAACAAGGGCGCCAGCTACGGCACGCACGAGAACTACCTGATGCGCCGGCAGACCCCGTTCGCCGACATCGTCATGCACCTCACCCCGTTCTTCGTCACCCGGCAGATCGTCTGCGGCGCCGGGCGGGTCGGCATCGGCCAGGACGGCTCCGGTCCGGGCTTCCAGATCTCCCAGCGCGCCGACTTCTTCGAGGTCGAGGTCGGGCTGGAGACCACCCTCAAGCGTCCCATCATCAACACGCGGGACGAGCCGCACGCCGACGCGGACAAGTACCGGCGGCTGCACGTCATCATCGGCGACGCCAACCTGTCGGAGATCTCGACGTACCTGAAGGTCGGCACCACCTCCCTCATCCTGGCGATGATCGAGGAGAAAGCGCTCGCGGCCGACCTGGGCATCGCTGACCCGGTCAGCGAGCTCAAGGCGGTCAGCCACGACCCGTCGCTCAAGCACCTGATCCGCATGCGCGACGGCCGGCGGCTCACCGCGCTGGACATCCAGTGGGCGTTCTACGAGCGGGCCCGGGTCTTCGTCGAGGAGCGGCAGGGCGCCGACACCGACGAGATCACCCTCGACGTGCTCGACCGGTGGGAGAACGCCCTGGACAAGCTCGGGCGCGACCCGATGCTCTGCGCCGGCGAGCTGGACTGGGTGGCCAAGCTGCGGCTGCTGGAGGGCTACCGGGAGCGGGAGTCGCTGGGCTGGTCGTCGCACAAGTTGCAGCTCGTCGATCTGCAGTACTCCGACGTGCGCCCCGAGAAGGGGCTCTACCACCGGCTGGTGTCCCGCGGCTCGATGGCGACGCTGTTCGCCGAGGAGGAGGTCCAGCGCGCGATCGTCGAGCCGCCGGACGACACCCGCGCCTACTTCCGCGGTCGTTGCCTGGCCAAGTACCCCGACGAGGTGGTGGCGGCCAGCTGGGACTCGGTCATCTTCGATGTGGGCCGAGAGTCGCTCGTGCGGGTGCCGATGATGGAGCCCGAGCGAGGGACGAAGAAACACGTCGGCGCGCTGTTCGACAAGTGCCCGAGCGCGAAGGATCTGCTGGAGGCGATCACTTCCGGGTAGCCTTGAACAGCGATCCGTGGTCCCCGCGTACGCGGGGATGATCCGGTGGTCCCCCCGAGGAGGATGAGGCATGGCTACGAGGGATACGGGCGGGCAGTCCCAGTCCGGCAAGTCTCGGCGTGACGAGGAAGTTGACGTCGCCGCGCCCGAGGTCAACCCGGAGACGGCCGAGCGGGTCGAGCAGCTCGGCGAGGATGTCGACGACCTCCTCGACGAGATCGACTCCGTGCTCGAGGAGAACGCCGAAGAGTTCGTCCGCGGATACGTGCAGAAGGGCGGCGAGTAGCCGCCGTTCGCCAGCCCGCCCGTCCGGTGACCCCGGGCGGGCGGCGCCTGTTCGCCCACAGCGTTGTGGCGCGCCGCTTGTGAGCCTCTCGGCGGCGTATTGTTGGCCCACCACAGTCGATCACTCCATCGGGAGGAGCTCCGTTGCCGACGGGTCTTGACCACTCAGGGCGCCTGCCCGCCGCGTTTCACGCCGCCGGGACCTCGTCGTTCAGCGAGTTCCTCTCCGAGGTGGCCCCCGAGATGCTTCCCGGACGGCGGCCGCTGCCGCCGGGGATGGCCGCCGACGTGAGCGCGCACGCCACCACCATCGTCGCGATCACCTGCGCCGACGGCGTGCTCATGGGCGGTGACCGGCGCGCCACCATGGGCAACCTCATCGCCCAGCGTGACATCGAGAAGGTCTTCGCCGCCGATGCGTATTCGCTGGTCGGTATGGCCGGCACCGCGGGCTTCGGCCTGGAGATGATGCGCCTGTTCCAGGTCGAGCTGGAGCACTACGAGAAGATCGAGAGCAGCATGCTCTCGCTGGAGGGCAAGGCCAACCGCCTGGCCAGCATGGTCCGCAACAACCTCGGCGCCGCGATGCAGGGCCTCGCCGTCGTGCCGCTGTTCGCCGGCTTCGACCTGGACGCCAAGAGCGTCGACAAGGCCGGGCGCATCTTCAGCTTCGACGTCGCCGGCGGCGTCTACGAGGAGCGCGGCTACGACTCCATCGGCTCCGGCTCGCTGTTCGCCAAGTCCTCGCTCAAGAAGCGGTATCGCCCGGGCGTGACCACCGAGGACGCCGTGAAGCTCGCCATCGAGGCGCTCTACGACGCCGCCGACGACGACACGGCGACCGGCGGGCCCGACCTGCTGCGGGGCATCTTCCCGGTCATCATGACCGCGACCGTCGAGGGCACCCGCCGATACAGCGACGACGAGACCCGCGCCGTCGCCGAGCAGATCATCGCCGAGCGCGCCGAGAACCCCGGCTCCTGAGCCCTCAGCCCTCCCACCAGCAGAAGGAGAACTCGCCACCGTGGCCATGCAGTTCTACGCCTCGCCCGAGCAGATCATGCGGGACCGCTCGGAATACGCGCGCAAGGGCATCGCCCGTGGTCGCAGTGTCGTGGTGCTCAGCTACGAGGGCGGCGTGCTCTTCGTCGCCGAGAACCTGTCGACCGCGTTGCACAAGGTCAGCGAGATCTACGACCGGATCGGCTTCGCCGCCGTCGGCCGCTATCCCGAGTTCGAGAATCTGCGCTCCGCCGGCGTGCGCCTCGCCGACCTGCACGGGTATTCCTACGGCCGCAGCGACGTGACCGGCCGGCAGATCGCCAACGCCTACGCGCGCACCCTGGGCGCGATCTTCACCCAGGAGCAGAAGCCGTACGAGGTGGAGATCTGCGTCGCCGAGGCCGGCGCCACCGCGGACGAGGACGAGCTGTATCGGATCACCTACGACGGCTCCGTGCAGGACGAGCCCGGCCTCGTCACCATGGGCGGGCAGTCCGACGCCATCTCCGGCGCCGTGAAAACCCGCCTGCGGCCCGACCAGACGCTCGCTGAGGCACTGAAGCTGGCGGTCGAGGGTCTGGCTAGCGTCGGCGGCGAGGGCGGCCAGCCGCGCAAGCTGGCGGCCAACCAGCTGGAGGTCGCGGTCCTGGACCGCAACCGCCCCGGCCGCACGTTCCGCCGCCTCACCGGTCTGGCGCTGACCGCGATCCTCGAGGACACGTCGGCGGCGAAGAGCACCGACGTGGAGGGCGGGCTGGAGGACAAGCCCCAGCCGCCGGCCTCCCCGGGCACCCCGGCCGACAACGCCTCCGGCCCGGCCGAGCCCGCCGAGGAGGCGCCGAAGCCGGACGCGGAGTAGCCCGTCCGGTAGCCGGACGCGACGCGACAGGCCGGGCCGCCCTCGGGTGACCCGGCCTTGCTCGCACTCGTACGGTCAGGCGCGGATGATCGCCAGCAGCAACACGATGAACGCGCGGCCCAGGTAGATCGTGGACTTCACCGGTGAGTTGCTCGGCGTGCCGGCCATCCGGGGACGCATCGCGACCGGGATCTGGGTGAGCTTGTAGCCGTTGCGGGCCAGCCGGACCAGGACCTCGATCGTGTCGCCGAGGTATTCGGCCGGATACCAGTGCGCGAAGAACTCGATCACGCGCCGGTTGCACGCCCGGTGTCCCGACGTCGTGTCGGTCAGCCGCGTCCTCGACAGCCTCGACAGCACCGCCGAGAGCATCTTCATCGCCCACTTGCGCGGCCCCTTGACGCTGTAGCCGCCCTCGCCCGCGAACCGGGCGCCGATGACCAGGTCGTGCTCGTCGAGGGCGTCGACGAGCTTCGGGATGTACCGCGGGTCGTGCTGGCCGTCCGCGTCGACCTGGATGGCCACGTCGTAGCCGTGGTCGTGGGCGTACCGGTAGCCGGTGCGCATCGCGCCGCCGACGCCGAGGTTGTACGGCAGCCGCGCGACGATCGCGCCGGCGGAGGCGGCCCGGACGGCGGTGTCGTCGGTCGAGCCGTCGTCGATCACGATCACGTCCACCGACGGCAGCTCGCCGTGCACCTCGCGCACGACGTCCGCGATCGAGTCGGCCTCGTTCCAGGCCGGGATGATGATCAGAACGCGTTTACGGTTGATCATCCAGGGCTACCTCCTGGGCGGCCAGGTCCTGCGGCCGTGGCTGGCCGAGCTCGCTGCGCAGCAGCGCGAGGTCCTCGGCCAGCGTGCGCGTCTCCTCCTCGAGCCGGCTGACCTCCCAGCTCAGGTGCACCGTCACCAGCAGCAGGAAGACGATGCCGAGGAACAGCACCAGGCTCACGCCGGAGACGATGCCGAGCGGCTTCGCCAGGTTGTCGGTGAGAAACGGGAAGAACGCCAGCGGCACGATCAGGACGCTGACCGCGAGCCACAGGATCGCGTACTTCTCCTGCAACTGCCGGCGACGCAGCAGTTCGACCATGAACGCCAGGATGGCCAGCGCGGTCACTCCGGTCACGACCGTGAGCTTCATGGCGGGCCTCCTTTCGGCCGGGCGGCGAACGCCGGATCGGCGAGTGCCGCGGTCAGCATGTCGCGCCACGGGCGCATCGGCGCCAGGCCGGCGACCGCCCAGCGGCCGTGGCCGAGCACGCTGTACGACGGGCGGGGCGCGGGGCGCGCGTACGCGTCGCTCGTGGTGCGCCGCACGCGGGCCGGGTCGTGGCCGGCCTCGGCGAAGACGGCCTCGGCCAGCCCGTGCCACGAGGTCCGGCCGGAAGCGGTGCCGTGGTACACCCCGCCGGGCGCGGCGCCCTCGAGGGCCGCGCCGGCCAGGGCGACCAGCCGCTCGGCGAGGTCCCGCGACCACGTCGGCTGGCCGACCTGGTCGTCGACGACCTCGACGTATTCGCGCTCGCCGGCCAGGCGCAGCATCGTGCGCACGAAGTTCTTCCCGTGCGCGCCGTAGAGCCACGCGGTGCGCACCACGTAGCCGGTGCCGGGCAGCGTGGCGAGCACGGCCCGCTCGCCGGCGAGCTTGCTGCGGCCGTACGCGTTCAGCGGCGCGGTCGGCGCGTCCTCGGTGTACGGGCTGGTCGCGTCGCCGGCGAAGACGTAGTCGGTGGAGACGTGCACCAGCCGCGCCCCGGTAGCGGCGCAGGCGGCGGCGAGGGCGGCGACGGCCGTACCGTTGACATCGGTCGCGCCCGCTTCGTCCGACTCCGCGCCGTCGACGTCGGTCCAGGCGGCGGCGTTGAGGACCACGTCGTGCCCCTCGACCAGGTCGCGGACCTTCGCGGCGTCGGTGATGTCCAGTTCCGCCCGGGTCGCGGCGGTCACGTCCCGCCCGTGCAGCACCTCGAGCAGGTCGCGGCCGAGCATGCCGCCGGCCCCGGTCACCAGGAAGCGGGTCACGATCACGCGCCCAGCGCCGCGCGGGCCTTCAGCGGCTCCCACCAGGCGCGGTTCCCCGCGTACCAGGCCACCGTCTCGGCGATGCCCTGCTCGAAGGTCACCTGGGGGGTGTAGCCGAGCTCGTTGCTGATCTTGTCGATGCACAGCGAGTACCGCCGGTCGTGGCCCTTGCGGTCCTGGACGTAGCGAACCGAGGATGCCCAGTCGCGCCCGGTCGCCGCGAGCAGGGTCTCGGTCAGCTCGCGGTTGGTCAGCTCGCGCCCGCCGCCGATGTTGTAGACCTCGCCGGCCCGCCCCTTCTCCAGGGCGAGCTGGATGCCGGCGCAGTGGTCGGACACGTGCAGCCAGTCGCGGACGTTACCCCCGTCGCCGTACAGCGGCACCTGCGCGCCGTCGATCAGATTGGTGACGAACAGCGGAATCACCTTTTCGGGGAACTGGTAGTGGCCGTAGTTGTTCGAGCAGCGGGTCACCACCACCTCCATGCCGTGGGTGCGGTGGTAGGCCAGCGCCAGCAGGTCGGAGCCGGCCTTGGAGGCCGAGTACGGCGAGTTCGGCGACAGCGGCCACTCCTCGGTCCAGGACCCCTCCTGGATCGAGCCGTAGACCTCGTCGGTCGAGACGTGCAGGAAGCGCTCGACCCCGGCCGCGCGGGCCGCGTCGAGCAGTACCTGGGTGCCCAGCACGTTGGTAGTAACGAACGGGCCGGCGCCAAGGATCGAGCGGTCGACGTGCGATTCAGCGGCGAAGTGCACGACCGCGTCGTGGCCGGGCATGAGCTCGCCGACGAGCGCGGCGTCGCAAATGTCGCCCTCCACGAATTGTAGGGCCGGGTCATCGGCTACCGGGGCGAGATTCTCGCGGTTACCCGAATAGGTGAGTTTGTCGAGGACGGTCACGACAGCACCGGAATACGCGGGATATCCGCCGCTCAACAGGGTGCGAACATAGTGCGAGCCGATGAAACCGGCACCGCCGGTGACGAGGATTCTCACGGGATCGGGAGTCTAATCGAACCGGGCCACGGCCGAGTCGAACTTGGCTGTGCGCAGCCCGTAAGGTGGCCGAGTGCGTGGCATCATCCTCGCCGGTGGGACCGGCTCGCGTCTGTGGCCCCTGACCAAGGCCGTGTCGAAGCAACTGATGCCCGTCTTCGACAAGCCGATGATCTACTACCCGCTCACCACGCTGGTGATGGCGGGCATCCACGAAATCCTCGTCATCACCACGCCCGAGGACGCCGAGCAGTTCCAGCGGCTGCTCGGCGACGGCGGGCAGTGGGGGCTGCGGATCAGCTACGCGGCCCAGCCCCGCCCCGAGGGCCTGGCCCAGGCGTTCATCATCGGCGCCGAGTTCATCGGCGACGACACCGTGGCGCTGGTGCTCGGCGACAACATCTTCCACGGCGCCGCGCTCGGCCAGCGCCTGTCCGACAACGCCGACGTCAAGGGCGGGCGCGTCTTCGCCTATCCGGTGGCCAACCCGCAGGACTACGGCGTCGTCGAGTTCGCCCCCGACGGCCGGGTACTGTCGATCGAGGAGAAGCCGGCCCGGCCGAAGTCCCGCTACGCCGTGCCCGGGTTGTACTTCTACGACAACCGCGTCGTGCGGATCGCCCGCGATCTCAAGCCGAGTGACCGCGGCGAGCTGGAGATCACCGCCGTCAACGCCGCCTACCTGGAGCGCGACGAGTTGCACGTGGTCGTGCTGGACCGCGGTACAGCCTGGCTGGACACGGGTACGTTCAACACGATGGTGCAGGCCGCCGAGTTCGTCCGGGTCATCGAGGAGCGGCAGGGCTTCAAAATCGGCTGCGTCGAGGAGGTCTGCTGGCGGGCCGGCCTGATCACCGATGAGCGACTGCGGGAGCTCGCGGAGCCGCTGCGCAAGAGCGGATACGGCGAATACCTGCTCCATCTGCTCGATTGGAAGAATTGATCGGCGAGCCGCAGAATCGCACCGCCTACATGACCGACACGCTACGGAGCCGGCACGTGAAGATCCGACAGCTCTCGATCGACGGCGCCTGGGAGATAGCCCCGGTGCTGCACGGGGATCGCCGCGGCCTGTTCGCGGAGATCTACCGCTTCGACCACCTGACCGCCGAGGTCGGCCACCCGTTGCGCCTGGCGCAGGGCAATCTCTCGGTCTCCGCGCGCGGGGTCGTGCGCGGCATCCACTTCGCCGACGTCCCGCCGGGGCAGGCCAAGTACGTCACCTGCACCCGCGGCGCCGTGCTCGACGTCGTCGTGGACCTGCGAGTCGGATCCCCGACGTTCGGCCGCTGGGAGGGCGTCCAGCTCGACGACGTCGACCGGCGGGCGGTGTACCTCTCGGAGGGCCTCGGCCACGGCTTCTGCGCCCTCACCGACGACGCCACCCTCACCTACATGTGCTCCGAGACGTACAGCCCGGCGGGTGAGCACGGCATTCACCCGCTGGACCCGGACCTCGCCATCGCCTGGCCGGCCGCCGACCCGACCCTGTCGGCGCGCGACGCGGCGGCGCCCACGCTGGCGCAGTTGCGCGACGCGGGCCGCCTGCCCGACTACGCCACCTGTCAGGGCTATACCGAAAGTCTGCGGTCCCAATAGGTTCGAATCCGGTCCGCGGCGGCTAATGTCTGTACATGGACCGGCGAATTTTCGGCCTTGAGACCGAATACGGGGTCACGTGCACCTACCGGGGGCAGCGCCGCCTGTCTCCGGACGAGGTCGCCCGCTATCTGTTCCGGCGCGTCGTGTCGTGGGGCCGTTCCAGCAACGTCTTCCTGCGCAACGGCGCGCGCCTCTACCTGGATGTGGGCTCCCACCCGGAATACGCCACGCCCGAGTGCGACTCGGTGCCCGATCTGGTCGTCCACGACCGGGCCGGTGAGCGGATCCTCGAAGGACTGCTGGTCGACGCCGAGCGCCGCCTGCACGACGAGGGGATCGCGGGCGAGATCTACCTGTTCAAGAACAACACCGACTCCGCCGGCAACTCCTACGGGTGCCACGAGAACTACCTGGTCAGCCGGCATGGCGAGTTCGGCCGCCTGGCGGACATCCTGATCCCGTTCCTGGTCACCCGCCAGCTCATCTGCGGCGCCGGCAAGGTGCTGCAGACCCCGCGCGGCGCCGTCTACTGCCTCTCGCAGCGCGCCGAGCACATCTGGGAGGGCGTCTCGTCGGCGACCACCCGGTCCCGGCCGATCATCAACACCCGCGACGAGCCGCACGCCGACGCCGAGCGCTACCGGCGCCTGCACGTCATCGTCGGCGACTCGAACATGAACGAGGTCACCACCCTGCTCAAGGTCGGCACCGCCGACATCGTGCTGCGGATGATCGAGGCCGGTGTCGCGATGCGTGACCTGTCGCTGGAAAACCCGATCCGCGCCATCCGGGAGGTGTCGCACGACATCACCGGCCGGCGGCGGGTTCGCCTGGCCAGCGGCAAGGAGATCTCGGCGCTGGAGATCCAGCAGGAGTACTTCGACAAGGCCACCGAGTTCCTGGACCGCCGCGGCGCCGACGCGCCGACGAAGCGGATCATGGACCTGTGGGGCCGGGTGCTGGGCGCGGTCGAGACCGGCAACCACAAGGAAGTCGAGCGCGAGGTCGACTGGGTGACCAAGCTCGGCATCATCGAGCGGTATCAGGCCAAGCACGATCTGCCGCTGTCGCACCCGCGGGTCGCGCAGATGGACCTCGCCTACCACGACCTGCGCCGCGGCCGGGGCCTTTACGGGCTGCTGGAGAAGCGCGGGGCGGTGGACCGGGTCGCCACCGACCTGGAGATCTTCGAGGCCAAGGAGACCCCGCCGCAGACCACCCGCGCCCGCCTGCGGGGCGAGTTCATCCGGCACGCCCAGGAGCGCCGCCGCGACTTCACCGTCGACTGGGTGCACCTGAAGCTCAACGACCAGGCGCAGCGCACCGTGCTGTGCAAGGACCCGTTCCGCGCCTACGACGAGCGGGTCGACCGGCTCATCGCCAGCATGTGAGCCTGACAGGGGTTAGGCTGGCCGGCGTTATGGATGACATGCCGGGCCAGCCGCCCCCGAAGCTCAACGCCGACTTCAACCCGGACCGCCCGGCCAGGAGCCGGCAGGGCCGACGGCTGCAGCGCATCCGCGAGGAGATCGAGCGCAACCGGACCGAGGGCCCGAAGTACCCGACCTGGCTGCTCGCCCTCGTGCTCGTCCTCATCATCGCGTTCTTCGCGCTGATCGTCATCTACGCCTGAGGCTCGCTGCCGCCGTCACGGCGTGGCGGACATGTCCCCGGTCAGCTTCGCGGCGTGGCGGCCCGCCGCCGCGGCCGACAGGAAGTACGCCTTGTCCTCCGCCAGGGTCCGGCCCATCGTCGACAGCCTCACCGGCAACGCGGCCAGGGCGGCCGAAAGATCCGCCGACGGCACCTCGACCACGGTGTGCGGCGGGCTCAGGGTCGCCAGCGCCGCGCGGACCTCGGCGGCCAGCTCCGGGGCCAGGTCGGCCGGCATGACCAGGTCGGCGGGGGCCAGCGCCACCCGGCCGAAGGCGGTCAGGCTGTGATGGGACACGCCCCGGTGGCGGGGGCGGGGGTCGGCGTCGGAGATGCGCGGGGCCGCGACAGGCCGCCCGCCCAGCGCCGCCACCGCGTTGACCGCCTCGCCCGCGGCCACGCCGGAGAAGCCCCAGCTCGTGCCCGTACCCAGGTTGCCCGGGCCCTGCGTGACGATCGCCAGGTCGGCGCGCAGGCCGTGGCGGGCCGCGAGGAGGCCGCTGTGGACGTTCGTCGACTCGAGGTCGCCGCCGAAGGCCTGGCCCGTCGTGACCGTTCCGGCCAGCAGCGGGCGCAGGGCGTCGAGCGTGCGGGAGAACCAGGCGGGCAGGGCGCCGCCGTCGGTCATGACGTAGGCGACGCGGGCGTCCGGGCGATCCGCGAGGGCGCCGGCCACGACCGCGGGCAGGGCCGAGTGCAGGTCGGCGACGACGACGGGCATGCCGCCGAGGTCGGTGGCGCCGGCCAGCGCCGCGCGCAGGGGAGAGGCCTCCTCGTCGGCGGCCAGGACGATCGCCTGCAGCGGCGTGTATCGCGCCTTCACCACGTGGCCGGGGGCGTCCGCGTCCTCGGGCAGGCGGTCGGGGATCGCCACGACCAGGGCGTACCCGCCGGTGCCGAGGCCCAGCGCGAGCGCGTTGAGGTTGAGCAGCACCCGGTCGCCCGGGCGCGGGGTGCCCACGAGCGCGGGGTAGGCCAGTGCGCGTACCGAATCGGGATCTTCCGCCCGTCGGGCCTCGACGGTGACGTCGAGCTCAAGACTGCCGCGCCACTCGCGGCGGGCGGCGACGACGGTACCCCAGCGCCAGCGGATCACGGCGCATACCGTAACGCAGCGACACGGCGCACTTCCCTCGTGACCGTGCGAACGCGCACCGGGTGGGCGACGCAGAACAGGAGTTCGGGCTGGTAGGTTCGCTCCGTGTCGAGGATCCGAACCGAGCGTCTGGTGAATCTGGTGATCTGCCTGCTCGCTACGCGCCGTTTCCTGACCGCCGAGCAGATCGCGGCCATCGTGCCGGGATACGAGCACGATCCCGACGACGAGCGCGACCACGAGGCGTTCCAGCGCAAGTTCGAGCGGGACAAGTCCGAGCTGCGCGAGCTCGGCGTGCCGCTGGAGATGGGCACCGCCAGCATCTTCGACAACGAGCAGGGATATCGCATCGCCCGGCGCGAGTATGCGCTGCCCGACATTCCGCTCGCCCCCGACGAGGCGGCCGCGGTCGGCGTCGCCGCGCGGCTGTGGCAGCAGACGGGACTGGCCGCGGCGGCGTCCTCGGGGCTGGCGAAGCTGCGCGCCGGCGGCATCGACGTCGACCCGCACGCCACGCTCGGGGTGGAGGCCGTGGTGACGGTCGACCCAGCGTTCGAGCCGCTGACCGCGGCGGTGCGGGACCGGCAGGCGGTCACGTTCTCCTACGAGGTCCCCGAGCGCGACGGCGCCGGCGTTCGCCGCCTGCAGCCCTGGGGCGTGGTGTGCTGGCGCGGGCGGTGGTATGTGGTCGGCCACGACCTCGACCGCGGCGCCGAGCGCTGCTTCCGGCTCTCGCGGATCGTCAGCGGCGTGCGGCGCCTCGGCCGGCGCGGTGCGTATGAGCCGCCGAAGGCCGACCTGATCGGATACGTCGCCCGCTCCAGCGGACCCGTCGAGCGCACCGGCCGGGCCACCGTCCTGGTGCGCCACGGTCGTGCGGCCGGCGTGCGGCGCTGGGCCGAGCGGTGCGTCGGCGGCCCCGATGGCGACCGGCTCACGCTGAGCTACGCCGACGTGGACTTCTTCGCCGGCTGGCTGGTCGGCTACGGCGCCGACGTCGTCGTGCTCGACCCGCCCGAGCTGCGCGACGAGGTGGTCCGCCGGCTGCGCGCGGTCGCCGCCTCCTACGCACCGGCCACCGGCGACCAGACCACCGCGGGGATCGGGGTGCCGGCGTGACCGGTCCGGAGCGGAGCGGAGGGGCTGGTCACCATGGGCTCAGTTTCAGGTCATGCTGCTGCTGGAGCGAAGCGGAGGTTGCGGCGTGACCGGTCCGGAGCGGAGCGGCGCCTGGTCTGGGTCGGTCGGTGCGAAGCCTCATCGAGCCAGACCGGGCGTAGGGGCCGGTCACCATGGGCTCAGCTTCAGGTCATGCCGCTGCCGGAGCGGAGCGGAGGTTGTGGCGTGACCGGTCCGGAGCGAAGCGTAGGGGCCGGTCACCGACTGGCTCAGTCCTCGCGTCACGCAACCGACGGGCGAAGCGAGGAGGGCGCGTGACGACCTCGGCGGACCGGCTCGGCCGGCTGCTCAACCTGGTGCCCTATCTGCAGGCGCGCCCCGGCGTCACGATCGCCGAGGCCGCGGCCGACCAGGGGATCACCGACCGCCAGCTGCGCGAGGACCTCGAACTGCTGTGGATGTGCGGGCTGCCGGGATACGGCCCGGGCGACCTCATCGACATGGCGTTCGGCAGTGGGCCGGCTGGCGACAGCGTCACCCTGACGTACGACGCCGGGATCGACCGCCCGCTGCGCCTCACGCCCGACGAGGCGCTCGCGCTCATCGTGGCGCTGCGGATGCTCGCCGAGACCCCGGGCGTGACCGCCGGCGACGGCGTCCGGCGGGCCCTGGCGAAGATCGAGAGCGCCGCGGGTGACCTCGCCGACGCGCCGGTCGAGGTCCGGCTGCCCGGCAACACCGACCGCCTGGAGGAGCTGCGCGGCGCCGTCGACCGCCGGCACGCGCTGCGCATCACGTACTACAGCGCGACCCGGGACGAGACCAGCGAGCGCGTGGTCGACCCGATGCGGGTGCTCGTCGTGGGGCGGTGGGCGTATCTGGAGGCGTGGTGCCGCCGCGCCGAGGCCGTCCGGCTGTTCCGGGTCGACCGCATCGACGCCTCCGTCGAGCTCGACGAGCCCGCCCGGGTGCCGCACCAGGCCCGCCCGACCGACACGCGCACCGGCAGCCTCTTCACCCCCACCCCCGACCTGCCCCTGGTCACGCTGCGGGTCGGCCGGGGCGCGAGGTGGATCACCGAGCAGTATCCGTGCGAAGCGGTCGAGCGCGGCCCCGGCGAGCACTGGACGGTCTCGCTGCGCGCGTCCGACCTCGACTGGGCCCGCCGGTTCGTCCTCGGCCTCGGCGCCGAGGTCACCGTCGTGTCGCCGCCGCGACTCGCCGAGGCGGTCGCCGCGGAGGCGCAGGCCGCGCTGGCCGCCTACGTGCACTAAAGTCGATGACGTGCTTTGGTGGATCTCGGGCGGAATCGTCGTCGTCGCGCTCATCGTCCTCATCGGCGTCGCGCTGAGCGTGCGGGGCCGGCTCCGGGAGTTCGACAACGCCGCCCGTGCCATGCAGGCGCGCCTGGCCGACGGCCAGCGGCGGGTGGAGCCCCGCCTGCTCGCGCTGCAGCAGACGGTCGAGACGATGCTGCCGCAGCTCGAGGCCATGCAGGAGAAGTCCCTGGCGATGCAGGCGAGTCGCGACGGCGGCGCGGAAAACAGTTAACAAGCCTGCCGGATCAACCGGGCAAAGCGTACCTTTGTCCGGATGGGTGGTTGACGATCCGGTGGGACAGCGTCAACACTCGTCAAGTCTTCAGCGGCCGGACCCCTGCCCGCTAACCGGCCTCTGCCTTCGCCCGCCGGTGGTCAGTAGGATGGGTGAGGCAGCTTCAATACAGTGAGGTGGCTTCAATGGGTGCACTTAGGCCGTGGCACATCATCGTTCTGGTGGTGGTGTTGATCCTGCTGTTCGGCGCCAAGCGCCTGCCGGATGCGGCGCGCGCGCTCGGGCGCTCGATGCGGATCATCAAGGCCGAGACGAAGGGCCTCGCCGACGACGACGTGGACACCAAGGCCGAGGCGCAGTCGGGCCGGCAGCCGCTCAGCGGCGAGATCGCTGACGGCCAGCCGTCGCCGAAGCCGCAGGTGGACCCGGTCGACCACGCACGTGAGCGCTGAGGCGCGCTCCGGTCGTGAGCATCATCGCGCGGCGGCGTAACAAGCAGCCGTCGAACTTCGCGCGCGCCGCGGATGGCTCCATGACCCTCATGGAGCATCTGCGGGAGCTGCGTACCAGGCTCTTCCGCGCCTGCCTGGCGATCCTGATCGGCACCATCATCGCGTTGTGGCTGGCTCAGCCGGTGCTGACCTTCATCCAGGAGCCCTACTGCACTCTCATGATGCAGAGGGCGATCGAGGATTCGGGCAACAACACGCTCCCGGCCGGCTGGAAATGCCCGTTCGTCCAGCTCGGCCCCACCGACGTGCTGTTGCTGAAGCTGAGGATCTCGCTGTGGGTCGGGCTCATCATCGCCGGCCCCGTGTGGCTCTACCAGCTGTGGGCGTTCGTCGCGCCGGGCCTGCACCGCAACGAGCGCCGCTGGGCCTACGTCTTCGGCGGCCTCGCCGGCCCGCTGTTCGCCGCGGGCGCCTACCTGTCGTTCCTGGTGGTCTCCGAGGGCCTCGTCTTCCTGCTCAACATGAACGGCCCGGAGATCACCACACAGCTGGAGATCACCCGCTACGTCGACTTCGTCACCGGCATGATGATGGTCTTCGGCCTGGCGTTCGAGTTCCCGCTCGGCGTCATGCTGGCCAACATCGCGGGCATCGTCACCGGCAAGCGCCTGCTCGGCTGGTGGCGGATCGCGGTGTTCGTCACGTTCGTCTTCGCCGCGATCGCGACGCCGACCGCCGACCCGTTCGGCATGACGGCGCTGGCGCTGGCCCTTTCGTCGCTGTACTTCGCGTCCGTCGGCTTCGCGATGTTCAACGACAAGCGCCGGGGCCGAAACCGCCCGGCGTATGCCGACATCGGCGACGACGAGGTCTCCTCGCTGGACGACTATGACGTCGAGCCGGTCGAGGCCGCGACCCCGATTGGCGGCTACGACCAGGTCGACGCGCCGACACCGGTCGAGCGGCCGAAACCGCTGGGACGCGGGTTCGACGACATCACGTAACACCGCAGCACGGAACATCGCATTCGGCTACCAACGGCGCCCCGGGCCTGTGCCCGGGGCGCCGTTCGTGTCCGCCCATGCGCGGGCCCGAGCCTTGAACGTTTACAGTCTGCGCCGTGAACATCGCGCTACTCGCCAACCCCACCGCCGGCAAGGGGCGGCGCGCCGGGCTGCTGCCCGCCGTCCAGGAGCGGCTGCGGGCCGGCGGGGCGGACGTGGCGGTGCTCGGCGCGGGTAGTGCCGCGCAGGCGCGTGAGCGGGCACATCGGGCCGTCGCGGACGGGTGCGACGCGCTCGTGGCCATGGGCGGCGACGGGACCGTGCACCTCGGGCTGCAGGCCGTCGCCGGGACTGGCGTGCCGTTCGGGATCGTGCCCGCCGGCACCGGCAACGACTTCGCCGTGCGCCTCGGGCTGCCCGCCTCGCCGGTGGCCGCGGCCGGGGTCATCACCGACGCGCTGCGCGACGGGCGCAGCCGCGCGATCGACCTCGCCCGGGTGAGCGGGGCGGACGGGACCACCGCCTGGTTCGGCGCGGTGCTCGCCGCCGGGTTCGACGCGTTCGTCAACGAGCGGGCCAACCGCATGCGGTGGCCGAGAGGGGCGCAGCGGTACAACCGGGCCATCGTGGAGGAACTGCTGGCGCTGCGGCCCCGGCGGTACCGGATGAGCCTCGACGGCGCGGTCACTGAGCTCGACTCCGTGCTCGTCGCCGTGGGCAACACGGAGAGCTACGGCGGCGGGTTCCGGATCGCGCCGGGCGCCGACCCCACCGACGGGCTGCTCGACGTGGTGGTGGCCGAGCCGCTCGGGCGGCTCACGCTGATGCGGCTGCGGCCGAAGGTGCTCAAGGGCACCCACGTGCTCGACCGGCGGGTCTCCACGCACCGGGCCCGCACCGTGGAGCTGGCCGGCGAGGGGGTCACCGCCTACGCGGATGGGGAGCGGATCTGCCCGCTGCCGGTGACGATCACGTGCGTGCCGGGAGCCCTGACCCTGCTCGCCTGAACGGCACGGACGCCGGGGGAGCGTCCCCGGCGTCCGAAAGGTGCCCGTGTGGCTCAGGCGGCGTTGCGGATACGGATCTTGACGCCGTTGCCCGTCGGCTCGGTCGACACGTCGGACTGCGCGACGTCGCCCGGGACCGAGAAGCTACGGCTGAACGAGCTCGAGCTGGACGAGCTCGACGAGAAGTGCGCGCCGCCGACGTCGTGGCTCTCCGACCTGCTGCCGCCGCTCTGGCCATTGATCGTCAGGAGGCCGCCGGCCACCTGGACGTGGACGTCGGCCGGGTTGATGCCCTCGACGGTGATGACCAGGTCGTCGCCGTCGGTCGCGGTGCTCACCGACGAGGAGTGGGCTTGGCGGGCGGCGTTGCCCAGGTCCTGCTCGAGGCGGGCCAGGGCGCTCGTGGGGTCCCAGCGGTTCAACGGCATGGTGTACCTCCGCAAACGAAGAGAGTTCGTATCGTTGCCTGCACTGTCGTCGCGGCGGGACGGCGCGACAAGCGCAGAGCCGATGTTGCGACAATGTTTTCCGGTTCAGGGTGATTTTCACGCACGGCCGCTACAGCAGCCGCAGGATGCCACCCAGGCCGTGCATTTTGCCCGGTTCACTCTCCGGGAGGACAAGAACGCTGCAGCCGGCCGCCGCGGCGCCGGCGTCGGCGGGCGTGTCGCCGACCATCAGGGCCCGCTCCGGGTCGACCCGCAGCGCCGCGCAGGCCCGCCAGAAGATCGCCGGGTCGGGCTTGGTGCGGCCGACCTCGTAGGAGAGCACGAACTCGTCGACGAGGTCGGCGAAGCCCAGGTCGGCGGCGAGCGCCCGCAGGTCGAAGCCGATGTTGCTCACCACGGCGACGGGGACGCCGGCCGCGCGCAGGGCCCGCAGGATGGGCACCGTGTCGGCGTAGAGCTCCCAGCCGTCGGCGAGCAGCAGCCGCTCGTACAGGGCCGTGGCCAGGGACTCGTCGACGGTCGCGGCCAGGCCGGTGTAGCAGGCGCGGTGCGCCTCGGCGGACAGGTCGCGATCGGCCCACACCTCGGCCAGGTGCGCCGGCACCCGGTGCGGCCTCGGCCCGCCCGCCCGGCCGGCGGTGGTGAGCCGGTCGGCCAGAACGGTCGCCTTGCCCCGGTCCAGTGTCGTGCCCATGCTCCGCGCCGCCGACGTTACCCAGCGAACGGGGTCCTCCACCTGCGCAAGGGTGCCGTGGAAGTCCAGCAGCACCGCCTCAATCGGTCGTCGGGAAGTGAGTGACTCGTCGCTTTCCGGCACGCCAGCACGATACCCAGGAGCGGATCCGGGCCGGCTTCGCCTAGCCTTGGGAGCGTGAGCGGTACCGAGGACATTGATTCCAGCCCCGCAGGCCGCTATGAGGCGGCGCGACTGCGGGCCGAGGACGCCAACCGGCACCCCGCGCTCACCGAGTTCGCCGACGAGCTGAGCTTCGACCTCGACCCGTTCCAGGCCGAGGCGTGCGAGGCGCTCGAGCGCGGCACCGGTGTGCTCGTGTGCGCGCCGACCGGGGCGGGCAAGACCGTGGTCGGCGAGTTCGCCGTGCACCTGGCGTTGCGGCAGGGGCGCAAGTGCTTCTACACCACGCCCATCAAGGCGCTGTCCAACCAGAAGTACAACGACCTGGTGCGGCGCTACGGCGTGCAGCAGGTCGGCCTGCTCACCGGCGACAACGCCATCAACGGCGACGCGCCCGTGGTGGTCATGACCACCGAGGTGCTGCGCAACATGCTGTACGCGGGCTCCGCGACGCTGCAGGGCCTGTCGTACGTGGTCATGGACGAGGTGCACTACCTCGCCGACCGGTTCCGCGGCGCGGTGTGGGAGGAGGTGATCATCCACCTGCCCGAGTCGGTGACGCTGGTGTCGCTGTCGGCGACCGTGTCCAACGCCGAGGAGTTCGCCGACTGGCTCGTCACCGTGCGCGGCGAGACGTCGGTCGTGGTGAGCGAGCACCGCCCGGTGCCGCTGTGGCAGCACATGCTCGTGGGCAAGCGGATGTTCGACCTGTTCCACGACGTCGAGGCCGCGCAGAAGCACGACGTGCACCCCGAGCTGCTGCGGTATCACCGGGAGATGCTCCGCCGCGTCGAGCTCGCCGGCGGCGACCTGCGCCGCGGCAAGCGGGGCCGCTGGACCGGTCCGTATCGCCCGGAGATCGTCGAGCGGCTCGACCGCGAGGGGCTGCTGCCCGCGATCCTGTTCATCTTCAGCCGGGCCGGGTGCGACGCCGCCGTGCAGCAGTGCCTGGCCGCCGGGCTGCGCCTGACCGGGCCCGACGAGCGGGCCGAGATCCGCTCCATCGTCGAGGAGCGCACCCGGCACATCCCGAACGAGGACCTGCAGGTGCTCGGGTACTGGGAGTGGCTCGACGGCCTCGAGCGGGGCCTGGCGGCGCACCACGCCGGCATGCTGCCCGCGTTCAAGGAGGTCGTCGAGGAGCTGTTCGTGCGCGGCCTGGTCAAGGCCGTCTTCGCCACCGAGACCCTCGCCCTGGGCATCAACATGCCGGCCCGCTGCGTGGTGCTGGAGCGGCTGGTCAAGTTCAACGGCGAGGCGCACGTCGACCTGACGCCGGGGGAGTACACCCAGCTGACCGGCCGGGCCGGCCGCCGCGGCATCGACGTGGAGGGCCACGCGGTCGTGGTGTGGGCGCCCGAGGTCGACCCGCGCCACGTCGCCGGGCTCGCCTCCACCCGCACCTATCCGCTGCGCTCGAGCTTCCGTCCGTCGTACAACATGGCGGTCAACCTCGTCGGCAGCGTCGGCTTCGCGGAGGCGCGCGAGCTGCTGGAGAGCTCCTTCGCGCAGTTCCAGGCCGACCGTTCGGTGGTCGGCCTGGCCCGCCAGGTGCAGCGCAACACCGAGACCATGGCGACGTACGCCGGGGAGATGTCCTGCCACCTGGGCGACTTCGCGGAGTACTTCGCGATCCGGGTCGCCATCGCCGAGCGCGAGAAGGCCATCGCCCGCCAGGGCGTGCAGCAGCGCCGCGCCGCCGTCCTGGAGTCCCTGGAGCGGCTGCGCTCCGGCGACGTCATCCGGGTGCCCGCCGGGCGTCGCTCCGGCCTGGCGATCGTCATCGACCCGGGCACCGGCGGCTTCGGCGAGCCGCGCCCCCTCGTGCTCACCGAGGACCGCTGGGCCGGGCGGATCTCCGGCGCTGACTTCACCACCCCGGTCGAGCCGATCGGCCGGGTCCGGGTGCCGCGGCAGTTCAACTACCGCTCCGCCCAGGACCGCCGCGACCTCGCCGCGCAGCTGCGCCGGATGGAGCTCGCGCCGGCCGGGCGGGACCGGCCGGGCCGGGCCCGCAACAGCGCCGCGGCCGACGACCACGAGCTCGACACGCTGCGCGCCTCGCTGCGCCGCCATCCCTGCCACCGCTGCCCCGAGCGCGAGGAGCACGCCCGCTGGGCCGAGCGGCGCTGGCGCCTGGAGCGCGACACCGAGGGGCTGCGCGGCAAGGTGGCCAACCGCACCGGGTCGCTGGCGCGCACGTTCGACCGGGTCTGCGGGCTGCTCACCGACCGCGGCTACCTGACCACGGAGGGCGAGGTCACCGACGCCGGTCGGATGCTCGCCCGGATCTGGGCGGAGACCGACCTGCTCGTCGCCGAGTGCCTGCGCCGCGGGGTGTGGGACAAGCTCGGCCCGGCCGAGCTCGCCGCCGCCGCCAGCGTGCTGGTCTACGAGGCTCGCCGAGAGGCCGAGGACCGCGCGTCGGTACCGCGCGGCGAGATCACCGACGCCATCGACGCCACGCTGAAGCTCTGGGCGGACGTGCGCGACGACGAGGACTCCCGGGGGCTGCAGCTCACCCGGGAGCTCGACCTCGGTTTCGTCTGGCCGATGTACCGCTGGGCCCGCGGCGAGTCCCTCACCAAGGTCCTCGGCAGCGTCCACGGCCTCGACGGCGACATGCCGGCCGGCGACTTCGTGCGCTGGTCCCGCCAGGTGCTCGACCTGCTCGGCCAGCTCGCCGACGCCGCCGGCGCGCCCGAGCCGGTGCGGCGCACGGCGCGGCAGGCGATGACCGCGGTGACGCGAGGAGTCCTCGCATACAGCGTCATGGCCTGATTACGCAGCGATTTTTCCGTTCGAACGGCTGATGGGGATTGGCGAAAATCGCTCGGATCCGCCATGATGCTCTTCGCCGGTTCGCCGCGCGTTCCGCGTGCGTGCCTTGGTTGGAGGACATTCGTGGGTCAGGTGCACCATTTCACATACGGCGCGATCACTCCGATCTTCGCCTACGCCATGTCGTTTCTGGGGTCCTTGCTCGGCCTCGTGAGCACCGGCCGAGCCCGTGCCGCCACCGAGACCCGCCGCCGTGCCTGGCTGCTCGTGCTCGCCGCGTGGTCCATCGGCGGCACCGGCATCTGGGTCATGCATTTCATGGCCATGGTCGGCTTCAGCGTGCAGGGCAGCCCGCTGCGCTACGACGTGCCGATCACCGTGGCGAGCTTCTTCATCGCCGTCGTCACCGTCGGCGTCGGCCTGTTCATCGTGGGCCTGGGCAAGCCGAAGCTGGCGAAGGTCCTCATCGGCGGCCCGATCACCGGGGTGTCGGTCGCGTTCATGCATTACACGGGCATGGCAGCGATGAACATCGACGGCAATTTCGAGTACAAGACCAGTCTCGTCATCGCCTCGTACGCGATCGCTGTCGTCGCCGCGACCGTCGCCCTGTGGTTCACGATCGTCGTGCGGGGCATGATCGCCACGATCACCGCCGCGGCCGTCATGGGCGTCGCGGTCTGCGGCATGCACTACACCGGTATGTATGCGATGCAGGTCCACCTCAAGCACGACATCGCCCCCCTGCCCGGCGTCGACGTCAACTGGTTCCTGGCCCCGATCGTCCTGTTCGTCCTGGTCGTGGTCATCGCCCTGGCCAGCGCCGTGATGGCGGTCCCGTCGGAGCGCGAGCAGGCCGAGGCCGCCGCGGTCCGCGAGAAGATCGCCGCCGGCGAGGCCCTGCGCGCCTCCGCCGGCCCGGTCTTCGGCGGCGGCCCCAGCACCGGCGTGACCCAGCCCTCGTCGCCCGTTCCCGGCAAGGCCGGCCAGGCCTTCGCGGCCCGGGCGGCGAACGGCATCGCCGACGCCCGCCGACAGCGCGGTCGCTGAGCGCCTCCAGCACCACCACGCAGCCCTCCGCGTAGCTTCGCGGAGGGCTGCGTCGTCATTCAGATGGAGAGTGACCGTCAATTGGGCGCTTGGTTCGCCGTGATCACGGAGTAAAAATGTACAGGGGGAGGCGGCGTCGCGAGTTGTTGATGGCTGGTGTCAAGTCTGGCGTCTTCGGTTGGTTTGGCGCTGTTGGTGGGCGAAGAGTTTGCCGGCGTTGTGTGCGGTGATCATGAGGGTGATCTCGGTGCCGGCGGCTGGGCCGCGGTGGTGTAGTTGGCGTCCGCCGTGGTGGAACAGTTGCGCGAAGATTGGTTCGATCATGCCGGCTCGTCGTCGGTAGAGGCGTTTGCCGGCTGGGTTGTTGAGACGGTTGGTCATGCGCTGCCAGTCGGGGTCGGTGCTGCGGGTGTGGGCGTCGGCCTGGCCGGTGTCGCGGCTGGTGGCGATGAGCAGGATGCCTTCGCTGGGGGTGGTGAAGGTGGCTGCGGAGGCGTAGCCGGCGTCGGCGAGGTGGGCGCGTGTTCGGCTGGTGATGCCGGCCTGGTCGCGGTTGTTGTGGGCCTGCCGCAGGGAGGGGTGCAGTCCGCCGTGGTCGTTGCTGTGGTCGTAGAGGTCGCCGGCGAGCACGATCTGGCCGCGGGTGGCGGTGACGGTGAGGTTGTGGGCTTGGATCCAGGTGAGGCCTCGTTTGCCTTTCATGATCCGGCTGTGTGGGTCGGTGAGGTTGATCCGGTCCGGTGTGGGGTCAAACGGGGTGGGTGGACTGCAGTTCGGTGAGGTGCTGGCGGGCGTTGGTCAGGGCTTGGCGTTGCCGGTTGATGTGGACGGACCGGGCGACGGGGATTGGTACGCGGCCGTCGGGGTTGCGGCCGCGGTGGGCGGCGAGTGCTGCCCGGCGGCGGTAGTCGGCGATCCTGGCTTCCTGGTCGGTGATCATGGCGGTGAGGGTGCGTTCGTGCCGGTCGATCCGGTGCCGGGCGCGGCGGATGCGTTCCTCGTGTCCGGTGTGGGGGACGGCGGCTCGGGCCTCGGCGCGGGTGTGGGCGATGGCCTCGGCCCGCCGTAGCCGGGTCAGCTGTCGTTGCAGGACGGCGATCCGGTCGGGGATGGACCGGCAGACCACCTCGATGTAGTCGTCGAGGTCGGTGTCGTGGTCCAGTGCCTCGGCCGCGGCCTGGCGGTGCCGGGTGAGGGCGTCCAGTCGCTGGCGGGTCTGGGCGATACGCAGGGTGAGCCGGGCGGCGCCGCGGTTCGCGGTCAGCGCTGCCGCCGCCCGTACCGGGGTGCCGTCGGTCGCGGTGACCGCGGCATCGACCAGCCCCTCGTCGCCGCATCGGGCCAGGACCTGCACGAACAGGTCACTGACAGCCCGGCGATGCCGGGTCACGAACCGGCGGACCGTGGACGCCGAGGGCAGCCGCGTGCCGAACAACGCCCGCACATCGACCCGCTCCCGCACCGCCCGGGCGATCCCGACCGGGGAACGGATCCCCAGCCGGTAGCAGTGCAGCACCACGATCAGCAGCAGGCGCGGGTCGTACGGCCGCCCACCGGACCCGTCCGCCCGGTAGGCACCCTCGAACATGCCCAGATCGAGCTGGTCGACCAGGTCCACGACCCGCCAGAACGGGTCGTCCTCGGCAACCAGCCCGCTCAGAGCGGCCGTCTGCGCCGTCACGTCCACATCGATGTACCGAACAGCCATACATCCACAGTCATCGTGCAGCCGCCCGGCCACACCTCGACACGCCTACAAACGGCCAAACTTGACATGAGTGACGAACCGCCCACGACACCGCCTCGGGGAGCAGCACGTTCGCTCCGTGATCATGGAGAAGAGTGTCGACTTCGCGGGGCCGACGGCGGGCGGCGCGGGATACTGAAGCAGTGACTGATGCGCGGCCTCGCCCCAGAATGCGTTCCGTCGGCAGCACGCTCGAGGACTTCGAGCGGGACCTCATCAGCAACCTGTACTACCAGCGGGGTACCACGCTCGAGTCCGCCAGCGGGTCCGACGGCTACCAGACCCTTGCCCTCACCGTCCGGGACCGGCTCGTCGAACGGTATGCGCGCACCGCGGCCGCGCACTACGCCGCCAACCCGCGGTTCGTGTACTACCTGTCCGCCGAGTACCTGCTCGGGCGGCAGCTGCGGCAGAACCTGCTGTACACGGATACGGAGCAGTACGTGCGGACGATCGCCGAGGACCTCGGGGTCAGCCTCGAGGATCTGGAGGGGTACGACGTCGAGCCGGGGCTGGGCAACGGCGGCCTCGGGCGGCTCGCCGCGTGCCTGATGGACTCCATGGCGACGCTGGACATCCCGGCCGTGGGCTATGGCATCCGATACGAGTTCGGCATCTTCAAACAGGTGTTCCGCGACGGTGCGCAGGTCGAGCGGCCCGACGACTGGACGTTCTACGGCAACCCGTGGGAGTTCCCCGCGCCGGACGACCGGCAGCTCGTGGGCTTCTACGGCACCACCGCGCCCGCGCTGGACGATCCCAGCGGGCTGCGCCGGCAGTGGACGCCCGGCGAGACCGTGCGCGGCGAGCCCAGCCACCTGCTGGTGCCGGGATACGGCACGCAGACGGTCAACATCATCCGGCTGTGGCAGGCCCGCGCCAGCCGCGAGTCGTTCGACCTGTCGCGCTTCGGGGCCGGGCAGTACAAGGAGGCCGTCGAGGACATCGTGCGCGCCGAGAACATCAGCAAGGTGCTGTACCCCGACGACAGCACCGAGCAGGGGCGCGAGCTGCGGCTGAAGCAGCAGTACTTCCTCGTGGCCTGCTCGCTGCGCGACATCATCCGGCGGTACCGGCTGCGCAACACCGGCTGGGACGCGTTCCCGGCCAAGGTCGTCATCCAGCTCAACGACACCCACCCGGTCATCGCCGTCACCGAGCTCATGCGGCTGCTCGTCGACGAGCAGGGGCTGGACTGGGACCTGGCCTGGTCGATCACCCGGCGCACGTTCAACTACACCTGCCACACCCTGCTGCCGGAGGCGCTGGAGACGTGGCCGGTGGCGCTGCTGGAGCGGCTGCTGCCCCGGCACATGGAGATCATCTACGCGATCAACTACTTCTTCCTGCAGGAGGTCGAGGCGACGTACCCCGGCGACCTCGACCGCGTCCGCCGGCTGTCGATCATCCAGGAGGAGCCGGAGAAGCGGGTTCGGATGGCGCACCTGGCGGTCGTGGCCAGCACCGCCGTCAACGGGGTCGCCGAGCTGCACACCCGGCTGCTCACGGGCACGACCCTGCACGACTTCGCGGAGCTGTGGCCGCAGAAGTTCCACAACGTCACCAACGGCGTGACGCCGCGCCGGTTCGTCCGGCTGGCCAACCCGCGGCTGTCGGCGCTGGTCACCGAGCGGCTCGGCGACGAGGGCTGGCTCACCGACCTGGACCGCCTCGGCGCGCTGGCCGGCGCGGCCGACGACCCGGCGTTCCTGGAGCGGTGGCGGGCCGTGAAGCGCGCGAACAAGGTCGACCTCGCGGCGCAGGTGGAGCGGTCCACGGGCGTGGTCATCGACCCCGACGCGCTGTGCGACGTGATGATCAAGCGGTTCCACGAGTACAAGCGCCAGCACCTGAAGCTGCTGCACGTGATCACGCTGTTCAACCGGATCCGGCAGAATCCCGATCTGGACGTGGTACCGCGCACGGTGCTGTTCGGCGGCAAGGCCGCGCCCGGGTACCACGCCATGAAGCTGCTGATCCGGCTGGTCAACGGGGTCGCCGAGGCGGTCAACACCGACCCGGTGGTCTCCCGGCGCCTCAAGGTCGTCCTGCCGCCCGACTACAACGTGTCCCGGGCCCAGGTGATCATCCCGGCCGCGGACCTGTCGGAGCAGATCTCGCTGGCGGGCAAGGAGGCGTCGGGGACGGGCAACATGAAGCTCGCCCTCAACGGCGCGCTCACCATCGGCACGCTCGACGGCGCGAACATCGAGATCCGCGACCGGGTCGGCGCGGAGAACTTCTTCCTGTTCGGCCTCGACGCGCAGCAGGCCTCGGACCTGCGCCGCGACTACCACCCGCGCTCGTACTACGAGAGCGACCCCGACCTGCGCGCCGCGATCGACGCGATCGCGAGCGGCGTGTTCGCCAAGGGCGACCGCACCCTGTTCGCGCCGGTCGTCGACGCGATGCTGGGCCGCGACGAGTACCTGGCTCTGGCCGACTACCGCGCCTACCTGGAGTGCCAGGAGCGGGTCGAGCGGGCGTGGCGCGACCAGGACGCGTGGGCCCGCATGTCGGTGCTGAACTCGGCCCGGTGCGGCTTCTTCTCCTCCGACCGCACCGTGCGCGACTACTGCGACCTCATCTGGCGGGTGGACCCGGTCCGGGTCACCGCGCAGGGGTGAGTGTCCCGCCCGGTCCCGGCGCCTGAACCCTAACCGCGGCCGAGCGCGTCCACGATGCGCTTGGCCGCGCCGGCCAGGCCCCACCGCTGGGCGAGTTCGACGAGCCGGTCGGCGTCGGCGGGGACGGACGGCAGCTTCGTGTCCAACGGCGGGATCGGCACGGTGCGGGAGACGGCGACGACGTCGCGGGCGCTGGCGAGATACTCCTTGCCGGCCGTGAGCTTCCCGCGCAGCCCGGGTGCGAAGCCGGACGCGGGATCCTCCAGCGCGGCCAGGATCCCGTCGAGGCCGCCGTAGCGGTCCACGAGCCGGGCGGCGGTCTTCTCGCCGACGCCGGCGACGCCGGGCAGGCCGTCGCTCGGGTCGCCGCGCAGCGCCGCGAGGTCGGCGTATCCGGCGGCGGGCACCCCGTACTTGGCGTGCAGCGCGGCGTCGTCGAGGACCTCGAGCTTGGCGACGCCCCGGCCGCAGTACAACACCCGGACCGGCTTGTGGTCGTCGATGAGCTGGAAGAGGTCCCGGTCGCCGGTGGTGACCTCGACGGGGCCCGGCTCGCGGGCGGCGAGCGTGCCGATGACGTCGTCGGCCTCGAAGTCGGGGGCGCCTACGGCGGTGATGCCCAGCGCGGCGAGGAACTCCAGGATGATCGGGACCTGGGCCTCGAGCGCGGCCGGGACGTCCTCGCCGCCGGCGGGAGTCAGCCGGTGCGCCTTGTACGACGGCAGCAGCGCGACCCGCCACGCCGGGCGCCAGCTCTCGTCGAGGCAGCACACCATGCGGTCGGGGCCGCGGCCGCGGATGAGGGTGGCGAGCATGTCCAGGAACCCGCGCACGGCGTTGACCGGGGTCCCGTCGGGCGCCTTCGCGGCGACCTCGGGGACGCCGAAGTACGCGCGGAAGTAGAGACTGGCCGAGTCGATCAGCAACAGGGGGCGGTCCACCCGGCAAGACTACTCAGCGCAACACGTGAACGCGCGTCGTGGTGCCCGTCGCGCTGGTGTGTCGCTGCACCAGGTCGGCCAGGAAGTGGACCATGACCAGGCCCCGGCCGCGGCCGTCCGGCGGGCGGAGCCGGCCGATCAGCACGTCGGTGACGTGGCCGAAGTCGCGGACCTCGCACACCACCCGCTCGTCGTCGTACCAGGTGCGCAGCGTGCCGGAACCCCCGGCGTGCTGGATACTGTTGGTCGCCAGCTCGTTGACGGCGCTCTGCAGGTCGATGATGCGCTCCGCGGGCAGCCCGGCGTCCAGCCCGACCTCGGCGACCCGGCGGCGCACGTCGACCAGGCCGGCCAGCTCGAAGCGCATCGTGGTGGCGCCGGGCGGCGGCTCGGACAGCGGCAGGTTGTAAGTGTCGGTGATGCCGTACGGGTCGTAGGCGCCGCTGGGGAACCGGCCGGTGTCGTCGGCCATGATCGGGTGGGTGGCGTGGGAGTCCGCGATCGCCCGCTGGTCGAGGCGGCCGACATCGTACGGGCACAGGATGGACGCCTCGCGTCCGGCGAAGGCCACGTTGACCATCGCCTCGTGCTGGACGCACGCCGGATACTCCTCCGGGCTGCGGCCGACCCAGATCGGCTCGCCGACGATGCGCACCCGGCGCCCGGGGTGGTCGTCCATGAACCGGCTCAGCACCCACGGGATGAGCCGGCCCGGATTCCGCCCGGCCTGGGTGATGTCGACGAAGCGCACGCCGGCGGCGAACGCGCCGAGCCGCTCGCGCAGCAGCGCCACGTTGCCGGGCGGTGCGGCGACGGCGGTGGGCTCGTTGAGCGAGAAGCCCTCGTAGATGAACTTCATGGTGCCGTCGAGGAAGCCGTTGGTCCCCTCGTAGAGCAACGCCTCATGCACGAACGGGTCGGCGACTCGGTCGCTGGACGTCGGCGCGCTGGGGCGGCTCATGGAGATGCGCAGCTCATCTCGGTTGGAAGAGGGGTAGTTCGGGCCTTTACTCAATCTTCGCGCACAGACTACGCCACAACCCGCGATCGATCACCCTGTCCGGCGGTATCCCGCCGCGGGCGCCATAGGGGTACCACAGGAAACCAAACGAGCGTTAAGCTGATGATCGTGGAGCTGTATTCCCCCGACCGGCTCGAGTCCGCCCGGCGCGCCGCCGCCGAGGCCGGCCTCGACGCGCTGCTCATCGGGCCGAGCGCCGACCTGCGATATCTCACCGGCTACGACGCGCACGCCCTGGAGCGGCTCACCCTGCTCGTGCTGCCCGCCGAGGGCGAGGCCACGCTCATCGTCCCGCGGCTGGAGCGCCCGGCCGCCGAGGACTCGCCGGCGCTGTCCGTCGGCGTCCGGCTGGTCGACCACGCCGACGGGACCGATCCGTACCACATCGTCCGGGACCTGCTCGGCGACCGGGTCAAGTCCGTCGGGCTCGGCGACCGGATGTGGGCCGAGCAGGTCCTCGCGCTGCGCGACGCGCTGCCCGACGCCACCCAGGCCCTCGCCGGCGCGGTGCTGCGCGGCCTGCGGCTGCGCAAGAGCCCGGCCGAGGTGGAGGCGCTGCGCCGGGCCGGGCGGGCCATCGACGCCGTCCACGAGCGGATGGGGGAGTGGCTGCGGCCCGGGCGCACCGAGGCCGAGGTCGCCGCGGACATCGCCGCCGGCATCCGCGAGGCCGGCCACGCCACCGTCGAGTTCACCATCGTCGCCGCCGGGCCCAACGGCGCCAGCCCGCACCACGGCGTCTCCGACCGGCTGATCGCCGCGGGCGAGCCGGTGGTCGTCGACATCGGCGGCCGCATGCCCGACGGCTACTGCTCCGACTCCACCCGCGTGTACTGCGTCGGCGAGCCGCCCGCGGACTTCGCCGCCTACTACGCCGTGCTGCACGAGGCCCAGCGCGCCGCGGTCGCCGCCGCGCGCCCCGGCGTGAGCGCGCAGGCCGTCGACGCCGCCGCCCGTGACCTCATCGCCTGCGCCGGCTACGGCGAGCGGTTCCTGCACCGCACCGGGCACGGCATCGGCCTCGATGCGCACGAGGATCCGTACATCGTGGCCGGCAACGAGACCCCGCTCGAGCCCGGCATGGCGTTCTCGATCGAGCCCGGCATCTACCTCGCCGGCCGGCACGGCGCCCGCATCGAGGACATCGTGGTCTGCACGCCCGACGGCGCCGAGCGACTCAACACCGTCGACACAGAGCTGGTGGTCTTGTGACCGTTGATCGGGCGTTTTTGAGTGAGGAGGGCGCCGCCCTCATCGGCCTCGTCCGCGAGATCGCCGCCGGGGAGCTGGCGCCGCGCGTCGACGCGTTCGAGGCCGAGCGGCGCTTCCCGCGCGAGCTGTTCCGCCTGCTCGGCCGCGCCGGGCTGCTCGGGCTGCCCTACCCGCAGGAGTACGGCGGCGGTGGCGTGCCCTACGAGCTGTACCTGCAGGTGCTGGAGGAGCTCGCGGCCCGCTGGCTCGCCGTCGCCGAGGGCGTCTCCGTGCACAGCCTGTCCTGCTACCCGCTCGTGGCCTACGGCACCGACCTGCAGCGCAAGAAGCACCTGCCGGACATGCTCGGCGGCGAGCTGCTGGGCGCCTACTGCCTGTCGGAGCCGCACAGCGGATCCGACGCGGCCGCCCTCGCCACGCGGGCCGAGCCCGGGCCGGACGGCTACGTCGTGCGCGGTACCAAGGCCTGGATCACCCACGCCGGGCAGGCCGACTACTACAACGTGTTCGTGCGCACCGGCGGCCCCGGCCCGTCCGGCATCTCATGCCTGCTCGTCGACGCGGCAACCCCCGGTGTGCAGGCACAGGCGCCGGAGAAGACCATGGGCCTGCGCTCCTCCACGGTCGCGCAGCTCGTCTTCGACGGCGCCGTCGTCGGCGCCGACCGGCTCATCGGCGAGCCCGGCCGCGGGTTCAACATTGCGCTGAGCTCGCTGGACGGCGGGCGGCTCGGCATCGCCGCCTGCGCCGTCGGCCTCGCCCAGGCCGCGCTCGACTACGCCGTGGCCTACGCGCGCGAGCGTGAGCAGTTCGGCCGGCCGATCGCCGAGTTCCAGGGCGTCGGCTTCATGCTCGCCGACATGGCCACCCAGATCTCCGCCGGGCGCGCTCTCTACCTCGCCGCCGCCCGCCTGCGCGACGCCGGACGGCCGCACACCGCGGAGGCGGCGAAGGCCAAGCTGTTCTGCACCGACACCGCGATGCGGGTGACGACCGACGCCGTGCAGGTGCTCGGCGGCGCCGGATACGTGTCGGACCATCCGGTCGAGCGGTACATGCGCGAGGCCAAGGTCCTGCAGATCTTCGAGGGCACCAACCAGATCCAGCGGCTGGTGATCTCCCGGTCTCTGTAGCGGGTTGCACGGCAGGCTAATGTTCGGACCGTGGAAGAGACCGATCGCGCGATCGTCGCGGCCCTGGCCGTCGACGGCCGCCTATCCTACACCGACCTGGCCGAGCGGGTCGGGTTGTCGGTGTCGGCGGTGCACCAGCGGGTGCGCCGGCTCGAGCAGCGCGGCGTCATCAAGGGCTACACCGCGCGGGTCGACCACGACGCGCTCGGGCTGGCGCTGACCGCGTTCGTCGCGATCCGGCCGCTCGACCCGTCACAGCCCGACGACGCGCCCGACCGGCTGGCGAAGCTGCCGCAGATCGAGTCGTGCTACTCGGTGGCCGGCGAGGACTTCTACATGCTGCTGGTGCGGGTCGAGAACCCTCTGGCGCTGGAGCGGCTGCTGCAGGAGATCCGGTCCGCGGCCAACGTCACCACCCGCACGACGGTGGTGCTGTCCACCCCCTACGAGCACCGGCCTAGCGTGCGGCAGTCCTGACGGCCTCCTCGACCCGGCCGGTGTCGGCGAGGTCTTCGAGCGTCACGTGCGCGCCGGCCCTGCTCAGTTCGGCCGACGTGTACCTCCCGGTCGCGACGCCGACCACGCCGGCCCCGCTGGCGAGGGCCGCCCCGACGTCCTCCGGCGTGTCGCCGACGAGCACGACCTTCCCGAAATTCCGGTTATACCGGCCATGGGCGTTTCGCCGGGCGATGGCGACCAGCTCCGCCCGCACCTCATGGCTCCAGCCATAGGCGCCCGCGTCCAGGTCCAGGTGCGAGATCAGGCCGAACGGGCCGAGCTTGACCTCGGCGATGCGCCGCACGTTGCCGGTCAGCAGCGACTGCACCGTGCGTGCGCCGACCGCGGCGAGCGCGTCGACCGCCCCGGGCAGCGCCCGCCCGCGGGCCGGCAGCAGGTGCGCCAGCTCGTCCAGCGCCAGCTCCGCGCCCGCCCGCAGGTCCTCCAGGTGGGCATCGGTCACCGGAATGTCGTTGAGGCGCAGCATGTCTATGGCGATCGCCCGGTCGGTCCGCCCCGCCATCGGCGGCTGGTGCCGCACCGGGGTGCCGAACCGCCGCAGGAACGCCAGGTCGAATGCCTCCCGGCCCAGCCCGTCCACGTCGACCAGTGTGTGGTCAACATCCCAGAGCACGAGTACCCCGTCCACGTTATGCAGCGTAGCCGTAACCGGCACAATGTGTTGATGGGTGAGATCGTGCTTGTACGTCACGGGCAGACCGAGTGGAGCGCGAACGGCCGGCACACGTCCACGACCGAGCTGGACCTCACCCCGGCCGGGGTGGCCGGCGCCAGGGCCCTGAGCCGCGCCTTGGCCAACCGCTCGTTCGTCGCGGTCGTGAGCAGCCCCCGCCGCCGGGCGCTGCGCACCGCGGAGCTGGCCGGCCTGACCGTCACCGAGGTCGACAACGACCTCGCCGAGTGGGACTACGGCGAATACGAGGGCCGCACCACCGCCGAGATCCTCGCCGCCGACCCGGACTGGGACCTGTGGCGCGAGGGCTGCCCCGGCGGCGAGACCCCGCAGCGGGTGACCGACCGCCTGGACCGCTTCCTGACGAGGCTGCGCCCGGTGCTGGCCCTGGGCGACGCGGCCGTGATCAGCCACGGCCACTCCTCCCGCGCCCTGGCCGCGCGGTGGCTGGAGCAGCCGACGGCCTTCGGCGCCCATCTGACCCTGGGCACGGCCGCCATCTCCGTCCTCGGCCACGAGCACGGCGTCCCGTCCCTGCGCGCCTGGAACGCCCCGCCCGTCTAAAAGGCTGCCGCGCGGGGGGTCGGTGCGGAGATGTGCGATGGTGGCGGACGTCTACGACGACGTGCGGCCGGGCTTCGCGCCCGGGCTCGCCGAGGCGATCGCCGTGTACCACGGGCGCCCGCCCGGTCGCGTGCCGGAGACCGGCGTCGGCAAGGGTACCGAAGTGCTGCGGGGCCTGGGCGGCGCGCTGACCTGCGTCGAGCCCGACGAGCGCATGGCGGCCGTGCTGCGCGCCCGGTTCCCGGACGTGACGGTGCTCGTCGCGCCGTTCGAGTCGGCCTGGCCAGGCCCCGCCGACGTCGTCGGGTGCGCGATGGCCTGGCACTGGCTCGACCCCGCCCGCCGCAACCGCCTGGCGTTCGACGCGCTGCGGCCCGGCGGCACGCTCGCCGTTTTCGGCGCCTGGTCTGGGTCGACCCGCGCGAAGCTCCGTCGAGCCAGACTGGGCGTCGCCCGCTTCGCCTACGCGGACCCCGCCCACACCCGGGCGTTCGCCGCCGCCGACCCGACCCCGCCGGTGCCGCGCCACGACGACTGGGCCTTCGACGACATCCGCTCGTCGGGCCTGTTCGCCGACGCCCGGCTCGTGCGCACCAACCGGCCGCTGCCGATGAGCGCCGAGCGGTACCTGCGGCTGGTCCGGACCTTCGGCCCGTTCCGCGCCAGGGGCGCCGCCGGTCAGGCCCGCACGCTGGATGTGCTCGCGACGCTCGACGACCTCGGCGGGGGCACGGTGCTCGACCTTCGCACCACCCTGGCGCTCGCCCGGCGGGCATGAGTGGCGCGGCGGGCCGACAATCGAGGGCATGTATGTCATCAAAGAGCGCTTCTTCGACATCGGCGACGACTTCGACGTCATCGACGAGCACGGTCGCAAGGTGCTGCACGTCGACGGCAAGGTGCTGAGCCTGCGGGACCGGCTCGTCATCGAGGACCCGTCCGGGCGTGAGATGGCCTCCGTGTACCGCAAGCTCATCGCGCTTCGCCCGACGTACCGGATCGAGATCGACGGCGAGGAGGCGGCGGAGGTCCGTAAGAAGCTGTTCACGCCGTTCCGCGACAAGTTCACCATCGACGTGCCGGGGCCGGACGACCTGGACATGTCCGGGGATCTCTTCGACCGCGAGTTCACGGTCGAGCGGGGCGGCCGCGAGGTGGCCACGGTGTCGAAGCGGTGGCTGAGCATCCGCGACAGCTACGCGGTGAACATCGCGCAGGGCGAGAACCACCTGCTGATCCTGTGCGCGGTCCTCGCGCTGGAGCTGGCGCTGCAGCGCGAGAAGGACGACGACTGAGCGCTGCGGCTCAGGTCCGGGCGCGCAGCCCGTCGACGAGTAGGTCGAGCAGGCGGCCGGCCTGGTCGCGGCGGGCCGGCTCGCCCGCGGCCAGGGAGATGCCGCTGAGCGCCACGAGCACGTCGAGCGGCGCCACGTCGGTGCGTAGCCCGTCGGCGGCGCCGGCCTCCAGCAGCCGCGTGATCGCTCCCACCAGGCGGTCGCGGCTGTGCGCGAAGGGCTGCCCGCCGGCGGCGATGACCGTGCGCAACGCCTCGGCGAGGCCGTGCTTGGCGGCCATGTAGTCGATGTAGCCGTCCATCCAGGCGCGCAGCGCGGCGGCCGGGGGTAGCTGCGTCAGCAGCCGCGGGACGGCGTCGCACAGGCGGGCCAGTTCCGCGCGGTACACCTCCTCGATGAGCGCCTCCCGGGTCGGGAAGTGCCGGTACAGCGTGCCGATGCCGACCCCGGCGTCGCGGGCCACCCGCTCCAGGGTCACGTCGGCGGCCGCCGCCGTGGAGAAGGCCTTGAGGGCGGCATCGAGCAGGCGTTCGCGGTTGCGCCGCGCGTCGGCGCGCAGCGGGCGCTCGGGGTGGGTCACGTCACACTCCAACTGCCGACAAGCGGAGGATCCTCCGGTTATGGTTGAGCCATCTGGAGGCTCCTCCGTTTCAATGGTACCGCTGGCATCGCTTGGAGGCGATCATGCCGATCACCACACCCTTCGGATTCGAATCGACCGCCGCGGAAGTGCTCGACGGCGTCGACCTCGCGGGCCGCCGCGCCGTCGTCACCGGCGGCGCCTCGGGCATCGGCGTCGAGACCGCGCGCGCCCTGGCCGGAGCCGGGGCCGAGGTCACGCTAGCCGTGCGCGACACCGAGGCCGGCGACCGCGTCGCCGCGGACATCGTCGCCACGACCGGCAACAAGCACGTCCACGTCGGCCCGCTCGATCTGGCCGACCAGGACTCGGTGCGCGCCTTCGCGGCGGCCTGGGAGGGCCCGCTGCACATCCTGGTGAACAACGCGGGGCTGATGGCCTCGCCGCTCGCGCGCACGTCGCAGGGCTGGGAGATGCAGTTCGCGACCAACCACCTCGGTCACTTCGCCCTCGCCGCCGGGCTGCTCCCGGCGCTGCGCGCGGCCGGCGGCGCCCGGGTGGTCGCTGTCAGCTCGGGCGCGCACCTGCGCTCCCCGGTCGTGTTCGACGACATTCACTTCGAGCGGCGTGAGTATGATCCGTGGCTCGCCTACGGCCAGTCGAAGACCGCCGACGTGCTCTTCGCGGTCGAGGCGGACCGCCGCTGGGCCGGCGACGGGATCCGGGTCAACGCGCTGCACCCCGGCGGCATCCGGACCAACCTGCAGCGCCACGTCGACATCGACGAGGTCGTGCGGACCGTCACGGCGGCCGGCGGCGGCGCGCCGATCCGGTGGAAGACGCCCCAGCAGGGCGCGGCGACCTCCGCGCTGCTGGCCGCGTCGCCGCTCACCGCCGGCGTGGGCGGGCGCTACTACGAGGACTGTCACGAGGCCGAGCCCAACCGGCCGGGCACCCGCACCGGCGTCGCCGCGTACGCGCTCGACCCCGAGGCGGCCGCCCGGCTCTGGGACGTCAGCCTCGCCACCCTTCACATCACGTTGTAGCGGCTCAGCGGCTCGACCAGCGCACGCTCCTCGTACGACAGGTGCGACAGCAGCGTGTCGGTGAGCAGGTCGACCGCCTCCCGCACCGCGGCGATGCCCTCCGGCTTCGAGACCATCGCCACCAGCGCCCCGTCGACCCGCTCGAGGACCTCGGCGATGACGTGGTGCTCCGCCTCGAGGCGGTCGACGACCGGCACCAGCCCGGGGTCGGCCGCCCTCAGGCGCGGGAACAGGCTGACGTCCTCGATCGTGTGGTGCGTGGTCACGACGCGGCAGTAGCTCTCGCAGTACGTGCCCAGTGTCCAGTTGTTCTGCCGCATCGTCATCGTGTTGATGATCGATCGGGCCCGGCCGAGGTCGAGGGCGCCGGCCTCGACCTGGTCGACGAGGTCGCGCAGCTGCGCCAATTCCTGCCGCAGATGATTGTGTACGTCGATGAGGTGCTGCCCCGACGCCCGCTGCCGGGAGCTGTAGCGGATGGTGGGGTCGCTCGCGGGGCCGGTGGGGCGCTCGGCCTCGTCCCACAGCCGGATGCTGGAGCGCCGCGTGCCGTCATCGGGCGTCGGCGTCGCGAGCGTCTCGTTGCGGACCCGCTCGGCGGGCGGTGCGGCGGGCCGTTCGGCGAGCTCCGGCGGTACAACCGGAATTGCCGCTGCCTCGCGACTTGCCGGGCGGGCCCGCTCGGCGGCCACCAGCTCGCGCACCGCGGGGGCGACCTCCAGCGCGAAGCGTTCCAGGTCGCCATCCCCGCCGGCCGGCACCATCAGGATGAACGCGCTCGTCCCCTCGGTCACCGCCAGCTCCGCGAGCTGCTCGACCCACACCTTCGGCGGCCCCTGCAGGAACTCCCGGCCGTCGCCGCGAAACGTCCCGGCGATGTTGTACAGCCGCCGCACGTCCTCCGGTCGCCGCCCCGCCCCGGCCGCGGCCTCGTCGATGCGCCGGTTGGCCTCGGCGAGCTGATCCGGCGGCAGGTACGGCGAGCTCGGCAGCCACCCGTCCGCGAGCCGCCCGATGAGGGAGAGCATCCGCGGCTTGTAGCCGCCGACCCAGATCCCGATGTCGTGCGCCGCGCCGGGCCCGGGGTGGGTGCCCTGCAGCCGGTAGTGCTCCCCGTCCACCCGCGCCGAGCGATCGCTGCCCCACAGGGCCCGAATGACCGCGATCGCCTCCGCCAGGGCCCGCATCGACTCGGGCGCGCTGCGCCGCGGCCCGCCCATGCCCGCGATCGCGTCCCAGAACGCGCCCGCGCCCAGCCCGAGCTCGACCCGGCCGCCGCTGAGCAGGTCCAGGCTGGCCGCCGCCCGGGCGAGCACCGCCGGCGGGCGCAGCGGCAGGTTGGCGACGTTGGGGAAGACAGAGATCCGCTCGGTGTGCGCGGCGACCACCGACAGCAGCGTCCAGGCGTCGAGGAAGCGGGCCTGGTACGGATGGTCCTGCACGCTGGTCATGTCCAGCCCGAGCTCCTCGGTGCGCACCGCCAGCCGCAGGGTCTCCGCCGCGGTGGCGGCCTCGGCCGGCAGAAAGGTCCCGAAGCGCAGATCGTGGCCATAGTCGGTCATGCAGATAATATGTCATGCAGAACATCTATCGGCAAAGTGGCTCCCCTCACGGCACTGGCCCGCGAGCTGTCGCCCTGGACCGGCCATCACGCCGAGTCCGCGCCCCGCGCCGCCGCGGACTCGATATGCTCGTCACGGGCTTGGTCTCTCCTGTCAGTCGGCTGCCGCGATTCGTTCGGAGAACTCAACGGGCGTAGAGCTCTTGAAAAAAACTTGTGGGCTGGTTGTCGAAGCTGCCCTGTCCTGTTCGAAGTCTGTACGGAAGCGAGCCCCGCGACCCCAGCCAGATACCTGCAGGAGAGTTCCGTGCGCAAGATCATCGCTTCGACCTACGCCACCCTCGACGGCTACATCGACAACCCCCACGAGTGGATGTTCCAGTACTCGAATGAGCAGGCCCAGCAGTACGCGTTCGAGATGACGCTCAAGGCGGACTCCCTGCTGCTGGGCCGGGTGACCTATGAGGGTATGGCGCAGGCGTGGCCGAGCAGGGGCGGCAACCCCTACGCCGACCACGTCAACTCCATCGCGAAGTACGTGGTCGCCAACGGGCCGGTGGACACCGCCGTGTGGGGACCCGCGACGGTCATCTCCGGGGACGATCTCGTCGCCGAGGTCACCCAGCTCAAGGAGGGGGATGGCGGGGACATCCTCGTCTGGGGGACTGGTCGTCTGACCGACGCGCTCGCGGCGGCGGGGCTGCTCGACGAGTACCGGGTCTGGATCTTCCCGGTGATCAAGGGCAAGGGCGAGCCCTTGTTCCGGCCGGAGAGCGCCACCGCGCTGGAGTTCGTCGACTCCACCACGTTCGACAGCGGCGTGG
>NZ_JBEPDB010000078.1:0-46204 GCF_040300025.1 Dactylosporangium sp. NPDC000555
CGCCCGGTCCCATTCCGAACCCGGAAGCTAAGCCCTCCAGCGCCGATGGTACTGCACCCGAGAGAGTGTGGGAGAGTAGGACGCCGCCGGACAATTTTTCGCTCAGGGGCCCGCCTGTTTGGTGGGCCCCTGAAGCATTTCTAGGGGCCGTCGCCCGGAAGTCGGCCTGACCACCCCTCGCGGTGCAATCATTGCTCTATGCAACAGGCCAGCAGTGAGGCCGCCGTGCAGGCGTTGATGCGCGCCAGCCGGGCGTTCGTCGGGCTCACCGCCCGCGCGCTCGCCGCGGTGGAAGGCGAGGTCACGCTCCCGCAGTTCCGCGCGCTCGTCGTGCTCGCCACGCGGGGGCCGCAGCGCAGCGTCGACATCGCGGACGAGCTGCAGGTCAATCCCTCCACCGGGACCCGCATGCTCGACCGGCTGGTGCGCAAGGGGCTGGTGCGGCGTACACGGTCCGCCGAGGACCGGCGAGTGGTCCGGATCCGGCTCACCCAGGCGGGGCGCCACGTCGTCGAGCTGGTCATGGCGCGCTGGCGGGCCGAGCTCGAACGCATCGTGGCCGCCACCGCGCACGTGTGGCGGGCCGCGGTCACCGACGCGCTCACCGCGTTCGCCGAGGCGGCCGGGGAGCTGGACGAGCACGACTGGTGGCTCGGGTGGGCCGCGCACGGCGACGCCCACGAGCTGGCCACGTCTGTTGCATAACGCAACAACGGACACCACTCCTGGGGCGCTCACCGGGTCGTCAAGATCCCGGAATGAGTCGGGCGAAGAAACGACTGCGATCGTTCGACGTCCCAGCGTACGGTAGGAAACCGTGACATCGGGGGTCCGGTGGTGGGCCGAGCCACCGCCCGGTCAGGCCAGCTTCCTGGCCGACGTCGATCCCGCGCTGCTGAGCGTCGGGCTCGACCCGCTGCCCGCAGACGCTCCGGCGATCGTCCGGTTCCGCCCGCCGCCGGGGCTTCGCGTCGGGCAGTACGTCGCTGTGTTCCTCGACGCCCTGGACGAGGCGGCGGTGAACCTGTTTCCGGGCTGGCTTCCCGGCGCCGAACGGCTGGACGGGCCGTCCGGCCTGGGTATTGCGGCCGCACGCGCCCTCGCCACCCGGGCGGCCGCGCGGACGGATCACTTCGGTCCGTTCCTCGCCGCGGCCGCCGAGCGGGCGCTGCGCATCCGGGGCGGCTGCCCTCCGGCCCGCGCGCCGCGCCTCCCGGCCGAGGTCCGCGCGCGCGGCCTGGGCCGCATCCTGGCCGACCCCTATCACCGTGCCGCCGTCGCGGTACTGCTGGATGTCCCAGCGGGCCTGACGCCCGACGGCGAGCAGGCCCTGGCCGGCGCCGCGGTGTGGCTCGCCGAGCACGGACGATTCACCGTCTGGCTGGCCGGGCCGCCCCTGCCGAGTGTCGATCGCATCCGAACCGTCCGGATCACGCTCCCCGTCCATCTGACCCGGCTCGCCGCGGAGGCCGAGCCGGTCCCCGATCCGGCCGGCGATCCGGGCCCGTCGCTGCTCACCTATCCGCCGCTGTCCGGCACGCCGCGCGCCGACAGCGCGGCCGAGCAGGCGCTGGAGCGGGCGCTCGCACCCCACGAGTGGGCCCGCGGGCGCCGGTGGAACGAGGAGCTCGAGTGGCACCTGCTCGGCAAGGCGTACCGCCTGGACCTGTTCTGGCCGGCCGACGGCCTCGTGGTCGAGGTCGACGGCGACGACCACCGTGAGCGGTGGAAGTACGCCGACGACCGCCGCCGCGACGCCCAGCTGCAGCTGCTCGGCCACGACGTCCTGCGCTTCACCAACGACCAGGTCCTGACCGATCCCCAGGCCGCGGCCCTGATGATCCGCGATCTCCTGCTGCTACGCCGTACCCCTCTGGCACAGAAAATGAGGACCCATGCCCTCCGACGACGTCCCAAGCCTCACCCCGAACCAGATTCTGGCCCAGATCGACGCCGCGCGCGAGCTGGCCCAGGCCAAGGGCGGCAGGCTGCCGGACATCGGCCTGCTGGGCAGTGGCCAGTTCTACGCGGCGGGCGAGGGCTTCTCGTTCGTGAAGGTCCACACGCCGCTGTGTCTGACCCACCACCCGAAGGCCCCGCTGTCCCCGGAGGAGGTTCTTGACCGGGCCCGCCGATGAGGTAGGAGCAACCCACCCCAGGCGTTCGTCGCCGTCAGCTGAGCTCGTCGAGCCCGGCCGTCGGTACCGCGATCCAGCCCTCGATCCGAGCGGTCGGCAGCTGCTCGGCTTCCGGGCGGGTCGCCTTGCCGACGGCGGCGGCGCGGGCGGTCAGGGCGGCGATCACCGCGTCGAACGCGTCGTGGCTGGCGCGCATCAGCGGCTCGTGCCCGCCGAGGTCGAGCCACTCGTGCGCCTTCAGGGCGTCGACCAGCGCGTCGTGGCGACCCTTGTAGCCGCGGTGGGCCAGGCCCCAGCGGTGCAGGGACACGGCCGGGTACGCCTCCACGATCAGGCCGGTGCCGGCGCGGTCCACGTCGGCGCCGGCGTTGGCGAGCATGGCCAGGAGCGCGGCGCAGCGCATCGCGGCGTGGGCCAGTCGATCCGCGGAGACGCTCAGCGGGATCAGGCCGAAGCTCGCGCGGACCACCTCGTCCGTCGTGCGGTACACCATCGCCCGGCGCCACGCGGCGCCACCGCCGGCGGGCGGGAGGTCGGTCGCGTGGCCCTCGCGGTGCGCGGCGAGCATCCGGGTGAACGGCTCCGGCCAGCCCAGCGCGCAGTCGATGCCGGCCTTGTCGGAGCGCAGGACCGCGTCGACGATCCCGGCGTCGGACACGCCCAGCCGGAGCTCGCGCAGGACGGCGCGGCCGCCGGGCCAGGCGATGGACGCCACGGCGGTGCGCTCGTCGGCCGCGGCGAGGTCGACGCCGGCGGTGAGCATCCGGCGTCAGCTGTGCCGGAGCGAGGCGGTCGCGGTGTAGGTGGCCACGTCCGGACGGTACGCCAGCTCCAGGCTGCCGTCCGGGGCGAGGTGCAAGGTCATGATGCCGGTCGGGGGTGCGGCGGCCCCGGCGTGGGGTAGCGGACCTGGGCGGGGGCGGTCGTGGCCGCGTGTCACTCCAGGAGCGCGGCGGGCAGGCGGATGTAGCCGCGGTCCATGAGCAGCGGGGCCACGACGTCGTCCTCGTAGAAGCGCAGATAGCCGGCGAACCCCACGCCGTCGCAGTGGCGGGCCACGCCTTCCAGCAGGGCTCGCGCCGTCGCGAACTGGTCCGGGTGCACCTCCTGGCGCACGGTCAGGGCCCAGCCGCCACGCTCGCGTTCGGCCAGCTCGGCCACCAGCGCGCCGGCGAGCTTCCACGCCGGGCCGCGGGCGGCGAAGACCGGCTCGGGGGCGGTGTGGCCCGTGAGCGGGTACGTCCCGGGGTCAGGGCCGCGGCCAAGGTGCCAGCGCAGTTCGGCGAGCTCGTCGTCCACGATGCCGGCGTTCAGGGTGAGCGTCGCCACGAGCTCGTACATGTCCGACATCGGCCAGACTCTACAGCTCGGTGAGGAAGCGCAGGTCGCGCCAGTCGCCGCGGCTCCTGGCCACGGCGATCGGCCAGGAGCCGTGGACCGTCTCGGCGCGCGGGTCGGCGCCGGCCGCGAGCAGGCGGCGAACCAGCTCGGGGTCGGCGCCGTTCATGACCGCGGCGTACAGCGGGGTGCGGTCGATCCGGTCCCGCACGTCGACCTCCAGGCCGGCGGCCAGCAGCGGCCCGAGCGCGCGCTCGTGGTCGAGCCACATCACCATGTGCAGCAGCGACCAGCCGTTGCCGGCGCGCATCCGCGGGTCGATGGTGCCGTCGGCCAGGCCGGCCAGCAGGAACTCGGTGTCGCCGTGCTGCAGGCGGTGGACAACCTCGCGGCGATGGTCGCGCAGGGCGCGCGGGAGGCGGCCCGCGCCGGTGTGCCAGGCCTCGCGGACGGCGTAGCAGCCGCTGACGGCGCCGCCGAGCGAGTGCATGGCCGCCTCGCGCAGCTGTTCGACCTCGTCGTGGTCGTGCAGTCGCAGTGCGCCGTCGGCGATGGAGAGACGGTGCCATTCGTCGCGGCAGCGCACCCGGAAATTTCCGGTATGTCGCGGCGACTCGGGCGAGACGGCGATACCGGGTGGCAAGCGGGACACGTCGTCGGGGAACAGGGCCGAGCGCATCAAGGGGTGCAACTCGGAGGGGGACAGGAGGCCGGCCGCGATCAGGGCCAGGTCCGGCGGCACGGTGCCGGTGGGGATGCGGACCGGCACCTCGTGCCACTCGCTGGGGTCGGAGGCGTCCGCAGCGAGGGGAGCGGTGGGGTCCGCGGTCGGGGCCGGCACGTGCAGCGTCAGGTAGGCCCCGAACAGGGTCGCCACGCTTTCGACGCCGAACGCCCGCGCGGCCGCCCGGGCCTGCTCCGCCACGCCGAGCGGGCTGGTCGGGGCGGCCGACGGGCGCTGGAGGGCGGCCGGGTCGGTGAAGTTCAGGGTGATGCCGCAGCGCCGCCACGCGGACTCGAAGTCGCCGTCGGACAACAGGGAGTACACCCACGGCTCCTCCCACACCGAGCGCAGGCCCGCGGTCTCGCGGACGTCCCAGGTGTACCGCGGGGGGAGGTACCACCGCTCGTACTCCAGCTCGGCGAACGTGGCGACCCCGAGCTGGACCCGCTGCGGGCCGGTGGGCGATCGCGGCAGCCGCAGGCGCAGCAGCGGCGCGGTGCCGGCGCCCGACTTCGGGGCGAGGACGGCGCTCACCGTGCCCTGCAGCGTCGTCATCCCGCCGCGGTGCCGGGGCAGGTGCCACCACAGCAGGTCGAGGCACAGGTGGCGCAGGTCGTCCTCGAGCGCGGCGGCGGCCTCGGCGCCGAAGCCGTCGCGGACCTTGGCAAGGTCGACGTCGACATCCACGGGCATGAGGGCCGCGGCGCCGTGCCAGTCGCCGGACGCGCGGGCCTCGGCGGCCGCGGCGACGAGGGCGGGCGACGGCATCCCGGCCCGGATCCGGCGCCACTGGGCCAGGTCGCGCGGCAGAAAGGGCAGGCCGGCCGGAATCGAACCGGCGTCCTCCAACTTCGCAAGGTGGCGTGACGACCTCTGCACTACGGCCTGCCGTGCATGAGGGTACCGGCGAGACGGGTGCGCATGCGCAGAAGGTATCGATTCCCCGCGAGTGACGCATGCCGGGGTGGAGGGTTCTATTTGCCGACACTGCGTGATCAGAGCGAGGTGTAAAGTGGCCGCGTCGAAATGGCCCGTCTGAAGAGGAACCGATGGTCGACGTTGCGCTGCTGCTGGGCGGCCCGTCCGAGGAGCGCGGCATCTCGCTCAACTCCGCACGCTCCGTAGCCGACCACCTGGAGGGTGGGGTCGTCGACCTCAAGGAGATCATCTTCTTCGACCGCCAGGTCCGGCCCTACGCGATCCCGCGCGGGTTGCTGTACTGCAACACCCCCTCCGACTTCGACTTCAAGCTCGCCCACGAGGGCCGGCCGCTCACCGAAGAGGAGCTGGTGGCCCGGCTGCGCAATGCTGACCTGGTGTTCCCGGTCATGCACGGCGCCTTCGGCGAGGACGGGCAGGTGCAGGAGCTGCTGGAGCGGGCCGGCGTGCCCTACGTCGGCACCGGCGCCGAGGCGTGCGCGACCGCCTTCGACAAGTACCGCGCGAAGCAGGCCCTCGACGCCCAGGGCATCGGCGCGGTGCCCTCGGTCCTCGTCGACGCGGAGATGTCCGACGCCGAGGCGGAGCGGGTCGTCGCCGAGGCGTTCCCCGAGGTCGAGAAGCTCGTGCTCAAGCCGGCCAAGGGCGGCTCCAGCATCGACGTGTTCGTCGCCCGCGACCGGAGCGCCGCCGCTGACATCCTGCGCACGCTGCGCACGCGCCACGACCGCATCGTGATCCAGCCGCGGATGACCGGCGTCGAGGTCACCACGATCGTGCTCGACGGGCCCGACGGGCCGGTGGCGCTCGTCCCGGTCGAGATCGAGCTGCACAACCGCGCCAACGACGACGAGATCTTCGACTACCGCCGCAAATACCTGGCCAGCAACGACTCGCACTACCACTGCCCGCCGCCGCGCGACGACGCGACGATCGCCGCCGTCCAGGGCACCGCCGAGGCCGTGTTCAGCGCGCTCGGGCTGCGCGACTTCGCCCGCATCGACGCCTGGCTGCAGCCGGACGGCTCGGTGCTCGTCTCCGACGTCAACCCGATCAGCGGCATGGAGCAGAACAGCTTCCTGTTCATCCAGGCCGCCCAGATGGGCATGGCGCACGCCGACGTGCTGCGCGAGGTGCTGAAGGCGGCGGCCCGCCGGGTCGGGCTGGCGTTCCCCGAGACCTCCGACGCGGCCGACCGGGGCGGGCAGCCGGTCGCGGTGCTGTTCGGCGGGGTCACCGCCGAGCGGCAGGTGTCCGTGCTCAGCGGCACCAACGTGTGGCTCAAGCTGGCCCGCTCCGAGAAGTATGCGCCGGTGCCCTACCTGCTCGCGCCCGACGGCTCGGTGTGGCAGGTGTCGTATTCCACCGCGCTGCGCCACTCGGTCGAGGAGATCGTCTACGCGTGCCGCGACGGGCTGCGCCTCGAGGAGCGCCGCAGCCGGCTCGCCGAGCGGATCATCCAGCGCCTGCGGTTGCCGGAGCGGGCCCGCAGCGTCTCTGTGGCCCCGCCCGTGCAGCTGAGCATGGAGGAGTTCCTCGAGCGCCACGACCTGGTGTTCATCGCCCTGCACGGCGGCGCCGGCGAGAACGGCACCCTGCAGGAGCTTTTCGACCGGCACGGCATTCGCTACAACGGCTCCGGGCCCGAGGCGTCGCGGTTGTGCGCGGACAAGTACGAGACCGGCAAGGTCGTCGCCACGCTGGAGAGCGAGGGCATCCACACAGCCCGCCGGATCCGCGTCGACGTGCCGGAGGTCGTCGACGCCGGCGCGGTCGAGGCGCTCTGGCACGACATCGTCACCGAGTGCACCGACTCCCGCGTGGTCGTCAAGCCCCTCGACGACGGCTGTTCGGCCGGCATCGTGCCGCTGGGCAACGCCGCCGACCTGGGCCGCTACTTCGAGCTGATCAACGCCGGCGCCCGGCGGATCAAGGACGCCGGGTTCTCGCTGCTCAGCCCCGACCAGCTGGTCGAGATGCCGACGGACCGTCCGCAGCACCTGCTCTTCGAGGACTACATCGACACCGACGACGTGCGGGTCGAGGACCACTCCGGCGCCGCCGAGCTGGTCTGGGGCCGCGATCGCGACACCGGCTGGATCGAGGTCACCGTCGGCGTCATCGGCCCCAAGGGCGCGATGGTCGCGATGAACCCGAGCATCACCGTGGCCAGTGCCGGCATCCTCAGCCTCGAGGAGAAGTTCATGGGCGGCACCGGCATCAACATCACGCCGCCGCCCGGGCCGCCGCTGGGCCGGGTCGAGCCGGGCGCCGTCGAGGCCGTCCGCGCCCGCATCGCGCGCACCGCCAACGTGCTGGGCATGGAGGGCTACGGGCGCATCGACGCCTTCATGCACCACAAGACCGGCGAGGTCATCGTGATCGAGGCGAACTCGCTGCCCGGCCTCACCCCGGCGACGGTGTTCTACCACCAGGGCCTGGCCGAGGAGCCGCCGATGCCGCCGCGGCAGATCCTCGAGCGCATCCTGGACCTCGCCACGCATTCCTGAGACCCACGCGGCCGCGGTCGACATTCCCCTCACCGAGCCCGTCAAGGTCAAGGCCGACGCGGCGGGCAGGGAGACCGACGCCGCCGGGTGCGTGCGATCCACACCGCCGAGCCGGCGCTCCGCTGATCGCGGATGCCAACTGCAGATACGACCTGACCGAGGCGCGGGCGTTCCTGGGCGCGCTGCACGGGGTACCGCTGGAGCTTTTGAAGAGTCGGTCCCACCGGCCGCACTGGACGACCTGACCGCCCTCGCCGCGGACCCCGGCCTCTTCCGGCACGTCGACCTGGACACGCCCTGTTCATGCCGCCCGGCGTGGTCGACGCCCCGCTCGCCTACGACGGCCCGAACCTGACCCTGCGCCCCGGCCGCCCGGACGCCGCCCGCTGGTTCGCGTACGAGTCCGCGCAAGAAACAGCGTAAGAATCCGGGCCGGGCGCGCATTACCTCGTGACGAGACACCTTCAGCACGAAGGAGTACAGGGCCCGTGAAGCAACCCGACGACGGACGTCGGTTCACCGCGATCTACCACGAGCACCACCGGCAGGTGTACGCGTACGCGGTGAGCCGCGCCGGCCGTGACCTCGCCGACGACATCGTCAGCGACACGTTCCTCACCGCGTGGCGGCGCCTCGACGCGGTGCCGCCGACGCCCCTGCCGTGGCTGCTCGGCGTCGCGCGCAACGTGATCAGCGAACGGTACCGGGCCGAGGTCCGGCAGGCGAGCATCGCTGCCGAGCTGCGCGCCTGGGCCGTGGAGGCGCAGGCGGACGTCGCCGACGGCGTGACCGAGCGGGCCGCGATGCTGGCCGCGCTCGCGCGGCTCGGCGAGGACGATCGGGAGCTGCTGACCCTGGTCGCCTGGCAAGGCCTCGGCACCCGCGAGGCGGCCCGGGTGGTCGGCTGCTCGACCGCCACGTACTTCGTCCGCCTGCACCGCGCCCGCAAGCGCCTGGAACAGGCCCTGTTCCAGGCGCCGGCGGCTCGTCACGTTTCCCGTCCTCTTCAGACCCAGGAGCACAGCCGATGAGCCGTGACACCATGCGCATCCTGGCGGAGGCCAGCCCGCGCCGCCTCACCCCCGACGTGCCGCCCGCCGACCCTGCCATGATCATGTCGTACCCGCGGGAGGCGGCCCGCGCCCCGCGCCCGACCCGCCGCCTGGTCCTCGCCGGCGTCGGCCTGGCCGCGGTCGCCGCGGTGACCGCCGCCGTGGTCCTGCGGCAGGCCACCCCGCAGGGCGCCACCACCGCCGGGTTGGACCCGGCCACCGCTGCCGACCTGCTGCTGGTGGCGGCGACCCGCACCGACACCGCGCCGGCCGGCGGCGGCCGGTACTGGGTCGTGCGCGTCGAGCACGGCGAGCAGCGCGACACCGGCCTCGTGCGGGCCACCGACGAGCGGTGGCTCGCCACGAAGCCGGGCGACCCAAGCACCGGCTACCTCCGCGACCCATCGGGCGGCTGGAAGCCGCGCGCGGTGGAGGGCCACACCGCCGAGAACAACCTCCTGCTCGCGGGCCGGCCGAGGTCCGCGGCAGAGTTGGCCGCGCTGCCCACAAGCCCCGACGAGCTCAAGGCCAAACTGCTGCAGTGGTACGCCGCGAGCAGCGCGACGGAGAGCCGCGACGGCTTCCTGTTCGACAGCGGCGCGGCGATCGTGCTCGGCCTGCCTGTGCCTGCCCCAGTGCGCGCGGCGGCGTACCGGATGCTCGCCGAGCTGCCCGGCATCGCCTCACTCGGCCCCGTCACCGACGCGCTGGGCCGCAGCGGCATCGCCGTGGCGTACACCCGCCGCGGCGACGGCGGCACCGAGGGCCAGCAGCGGCTCATCGTCGACCCCGCGAGCGGCAACGCCCTGGCCCAGGAGTCCTGGACGGCCGGCGCGCGGCTGAGCTACACCGCCGTCGTGAAGGCGGAGTGGTCCGACGACACCCCGCCGGACGCCGCCGACATGCACTGATCGTTCCGGTCGGCGCGGGCGAGCCACCGGGGCCGCCCGCGCCGTCAGGCGTGCAGGCTCTGGACGAAGCGACCCATGCGCTCCAAGGCCTCGTCGAGCAGCGGCAGGGCCGTGGCGTAGCTGCAACGGACGTGGCCCTCGCCCGACGGGCCGAAGATGTTGCCGGGGACGACGGCCACGCGTTCGGTCTCCAGGAGGCGTTCGGCGAAGGTCTCCGAGTCGATGCCGGTGGCGCGGATGGACGGGAAGGCGTAGAAGGCGCCCTGGGGCTCCTCGCAGGTCAGGCCGATCTCGTTGAGGCCCTTCACGAACAGGCGGCGCCGTCGGTCGTAGTCGGCGACCATCTCCACCACCTGTGGCTCGCCGGCACGCAGGCCCTCCAGCGCGGCGGCCTGGGAGACGTGCGGGGCGCACAGCATCGTGTACTGATGGATGCGGCCCGCCAGCTCCAGCACCGGGGCCGGGGCGCACACGTATCCGACCCGCCAGCCCGTCATCGCGTGGGCCTTCGAGAATCCGCCGAGCACGATCGTGCGGTCGCGGGCGCCCGGCAGGGACGCCACGCAGGTGTGCGGGGCGTCGTAGCTCAGGCGCTCGTAGATCTCGTCCGAGACCAGGTAGAGATCGTGGCGTACGGCCAAATCCGCCAGCGCGGCGAGCACCTCCCGCGGCTGGATCGCGCCGGTCGGGTTGGACGGCGAGGAGACGAGGATCGCCTTCGTGCGCGGGGTGATCGCGCGCTCGATCTCGTCGACGAGGATGTGGAAGCTCGCGTCGGACGGCACGTAGACGGGGGTGCCGCCGGCGAAGGTCACGCACGGGCCGTAGGCGACGTAGCACGGCTCGGGGATGATCACCTCGTCGCCGGGCGCGAGCAGGGTGCGCATGACCAGGTCGAGGCCCTGCGAAACGCCCGAGGTGATCAGGCATTCGGCGGTGGCGTCGAAGCTCACGGCGTGCCGCCGCGAGATGTCCTCGACGATCGCCTGGCGCAGCTCCAGGAGCCCGGCGTTGGAGGTGTAGGTCGTGTACCCCTGCTCGAGCGCGTAGATGCCCGCCTCGCGGACGTGCCACGGTGTGACGTAGTCGGGCTCGCCGACGCCCAGGGAGATCACGTTGTCCATGGTGGCGGCGATCTCGAAGAACCGGCGGATGCCGGAGGGCGGGCAGGCGGCGACGATCGGGTTGAGTGGCTTCACGGCGTGACCGGGAGGCGTCGGTCGACCTCGGCGGTCGCGTACAGCTCGTCGTCGTCCTTGTACGTCTTCATCACGAAGTGCGTGGCCGTGGCCGTCACACGCTCGATCGTGGAGAGCTTCTGCGCGACGAACTCGGCGATGTCGTGCATGCTGCGGCCGGTCACGACGCAGCGCAGGTCCTGGGCGCCGGAGACCAGGTACACCGAGCGCACCTCGGGGAAGCGGGCGATCCGCAGCGCCACGTCGTCGAAGCCCAGGCCGCGGGCCGGCATCACGGCCACGTCGATGAACGCGGTGATCAGCTGCTCGCCGGTGATCTCGCGCAGCCGGTCGGCGTCGATGACGGCCTTGTAGCGCCTAATGATGCCCTGCTGCTCCCAGGCGGCGATCTGCTTCCTGACCTCCTCGGCGGGGATCCCGGTCAACGCCGAGATCCGTTCCGGCGTCGCATGCGCGTCCGCGCGGAGGATCTCCATGATCTCCAACACCCGGCAATCTTACTGTCCGTGGCGGCGCGTGCTCCAGCTACTATTCGGCGAATGGACCCAGTCTCGGTCGCCGAGGTGGCGTCGATCGTCGGCGGAACTGTGCACCTCCCGCGGGAGGAGCGCGAGGTCGGCAGCGTCGCCATCCATTCGGACCGGTTGCAGGCCGACAGTCTCTTCTTCGCGCTCGAGGGTGCTACGGACGGTCACAAGTTCGTGGCGCGGGCACTGAGCAACGGCGCGATCGCCGCGGTCGTCGCCGAAAGCCGGCTCGCCGACCTGCCCGCCGACGCCGGGCCGCTCATCGCCGTCGCCGACCCGCTCGCCGCGCTGCAGGAGATGGCGGTGTGGTGGCGCCGGAAGCTGACCGCCACGACGTTCGTCGCGGTCGTCGGCAGCAACGGCAAGACCCTGACCAAGGACGCGCTCGTCGGGCTGCTCGCCGGGCACCGCAACACCTACGGCAGCCCCGGCAGCTACAACAGCCAGCTCGGCGTCGCGCTGTCGGTGCTGCAGTGCCCGGCCGACGTGCCGATCGCGGTGATCGAGGCCGCCGCCACCGAGCCGGGCGAGATGGCGCGGCTGGCCCGCATCGTGGCCCCCGACGCCGTCGTGTTCACCAACCTCGGCTCGCGCAGCGTGCAGAGCTTCGGCAGCCGCGACGAGCACGCCCGCGAGCTGCTGACCATGGCGGCCGGCCTGCCGTCCGACGGCTGGCTGCTGATGGGGGAGACGGATCCGGCGGTACAGCGGCTGGCCGCCGGGATCACGCGGGCGCGCGTGCTGCCGACCGGCGACGCCGCTCTGCCCCGGCTGACCCGCCTGCGCCACGTGGAGCGCTCGTCGCTGGTGCGCGCGACGCTGCCCGGCGGCACCGAGGAGGATCTGCTCGTCGCGACCCCGTCGCCGGAGGTGCTCAGCGACCTGGAGCTCGCGATGGGCGCGGCCATGCTGTTCGGGATCGGCCCCGCCGACCTGCTCGACGCGGTCGCCGACTACACGCCGCCGTCGACGCGGATGCAGATGTGGCGCCGCCCCGACGGCGCGACCGTCGTCGGCGAGCTGGCCAACATCGACCCGCTCGCGCTCAGCAGCGCGCTGCGCACCGCACGCTCGCTGATGGGCGCTCACGGCCGCACCCTGATGATCATCGGCGATCCGCTGACCGGTCTCAGCGCCGAGGCCGCCGAGGCCATGGCGCGCTGTCTGCAGGCCGAGAACGTGCGCCTCGTCTGCGGCCTGACCGACGACGCGCACGGCCTGATCGAGGACGCGCTGCGCGGCACCGGTGTGCCCGTGCACCGTTTCCCCGACGAGGACCGGATGCGCGCGTTCGTGGCCAACGAGCTGCGCCCGGACGACGTGGCCCTGGTGCACGTACCGCGGGACACCATGGTCACCGACTCCTGGATGCACCTGGTGGAGACGGCGGCGGCGACCCGGCTCTACGTGGATCTCGCCGCGGTCAAGAGCAACGTCTCCGCCTTCCGCAAGCTCGTCGGCCCGCACACGAAGCTCATGGGCGTGGTCAAGGCCGAGGCGTACGGCACGAACCCGGTCACGGTCGCGCACACGCTGCGCGAGGCCGGCGTCGACTGGCTCGGCGTGGCGACCGCGGACGAGGGCATCGCGCTGCGCCGCGCCGGGGTGCAGATGCCGATCCTGGTCTTCCTCGCCGTCCCCGGCGACCTGGAGCGGCTCGTGCGGCACCGGCTCACGGCGTCGCTGTACTCCGTCGAGATGTACGACGCCGCCTGCCGCGCCGCCGAGGTCAGCGGCCGCCGCCTGGACGTGCACCTCGAGGTGGACTCCGGCATGCACCGCAGCGGCTTCTACCCGGAGGCGGCGATCGAGCTGCTGGGCAAGCTGCGCGGCAACGAGCACCTGAGGCTGACCGGCGTGATGAGCCACCTGGGCTGCCCCGACGATCCGGCCGAGGACGACCTGACGCGCGAGCAGCTCAAGCGCTTCGGCGCGGTGTGCTCGGCCGCCGCCGAGCTGGGGTTCGAGGATGTGGTACGCCACACGGCCGCCACTGCCGCGACGATCCGCTTCCCCGAGGCGCGCTACGACATGGTCCGCGTCGGCCTGGGCCTCTACGGGCTGCACGTGTCGACCGCCACCAGCGGCCTCATGACGCTGACCCCCGGCGTCGGCCTGGTCAGCCGCATCATCGAGATCCACAACATGGCACCGGGCGAGCGCGTCGGCTACGGCGGGCTGTTCCAGGCCAAGTCCCCGGACACCCGCATCGCGCTCATCGCGGCCGGCTACTACGACGCGGTGCCGCGCGCCTTCCGCAAGGTCGGCTTCGTCCTGGTCAACGGCCACCGCTGCGAGATCGCCGGCACCATCTCGATGGACTCGATGGCCATCGACATCACCGGCCACCCGGACGCGGAGGTCGGCTCGGATGTGTTGATCTTCGGCCAGTACGCCGGCTTCTCCACCCCGATCGAACAGGCCGCCGCCGCGATGGACACCGTCTCGCACGAGCTGCTGACCCAGGTCGGCCCCCGCGTCCAGCGCATCTTCACTCAGCACTGACCCGGCGCGCCCGCCTATCTCGGCGGGGCGCCGGACGGCGTCGAGGCCGGGCGCTGCGCCGATCGGGCCTCCTGCAGGCCGCGGGCGGCCAGCCGGTCGGCGCGCTCGTTCTCCGGGTGGCCGTTGTGGCCCTTCACCCAGTGCCACTCGACCTGGTGGCGGGCGGCGAGCGCGTCGAGCTCCTGCCAGAGGTCGACGTTCTTCACCGGCTGGCGGGCGGCGGTCTGCCAGCCGTTGCGCTTCCAGCGCGGTACCCAGGCGGTGATGCCGTTGCGGACGTAGGAGCTGTCGGTGTACAGATGCACGACCACCGGCCGGGTGAGGCTCTCCAGCGCCCGGATCGGCGCGGTCAGCTCCATGCGGTTGTTGGTCGTGGGCGTGGCCTCGCCGCCGCACAGCTCCTTCTCCACGCTGCCGTAGCGCAGGACGGCGCCCCAGCCCCCGGGACCGGGGTTTCCGCTGCAGGCGCCGTCCGTGTAGATCTCGACGTGGTTGGTCACACCACCTATTAGACCGTGTGCGACGTTCTGGTTCGAGCCGCCGCGGCGGCCGGCTCGTCCCGGGCGGTCAGTCGGTCGCGGGCGGGGCGGGCAGGGGGCGGACGGCGCCGGACACCACCGTGGCCACGGCCACCAGCACGGCCACGGCGATCAGGCCGCGGATCACCGTGACGTGGTCGCCCAGGAAGCCGATCAGGGGCGGGCCGCTGAGGAACGCGCAGTAGCCGATCGAGGCCACCACGCTGACGCGCGGGGCGGCGTACGCCGGGTCGTCCGACGCGGCGCTCATGCCGACCGGGAAGCCCAGCGACGCGCCGACGCCCCACAGCAGCGCGCCGGCGATGGCGACCGGGGTGGTCGAGCCGAAGACGAACAGGAGCACGCCGGCGACGGTGACCACGGCCAGGGCGCGGACCACCGGGACGCGGCCGTAGCGGTCCAGCAGCAACGGCCCGAACCAGCGGCCCGCGGTCATCGCGGCCAGGAACCCCGCGAACGCCAGGGTGCCCACCACCGCGGGGGCCTGGTAGCCGTCGATGACCGCGACACCGATCCAGTCGACGCCCGCGCCCTCGGCGAACGAGAAGGCCAGCATGAAGACGCCGACCAGCAGGGTGCGCGGCTCGCGCCAGAAGCGCAGTGTGTGCCTGAGGCCACCGCCGGACGACTCCTCGGTGACGCCGTCGGGGACGAAGGCGCGCACGGCGAGGATGGTGCTCGCGCCGACGACGAGGGCCGTGACGCTCAGATGCAGCGTGATCGGGACGTGCGCGGCGACCATCACCGCGCCGAGCAGGGCGCCCGCGACGGTACCGACGCTGAATCCGGCGTGGAACCGGGACATGATCGAGCGGCCCAGGCCGCGCTCGACCACGGCGGCCTGGACGTTCATGGCCACGTCCCAGGCGCCGTTGGCGAAGCCGAACGCGAACAGGCACAGCACGACCGGGACGACGCCGAGGTGGTAGCCGGCGGCGGCACCGGACAGCGCGAGGGTCAGCAGGGCCGCCATCGCGGTCACGGTGCGGCGCGAGCCGAAGCGGGCCACCATGTGGCCGGAGGCGACCAGCGAGACGATCGAGCCGCCGGCGATGGCCAGCAGCACGAGCCCGAGCCGGGACGGGGTGAGGTGCAGCGCGTCGCGGATCTGCGGGATGCGCGTCGCCCAGCTGGAAATGGAGACGCCGGCCATGATGAAGGCGGCGTACGTGGCGCGCGTGGCGGGGCGCAGGTCGACGGAGGTGGGGGCGGTGACGGTCATGAGGCGGGGGTTCCGATCGTTCGGTCGACGATCGCCCGGACGTCCTGGCGGGACACCGGGCCGGTCGACAGGGTCTTGTGCATGACCAGGCCCTCGATCAGGGCATCGACGCCCCGGGCCGTGGTCGGGTCGACGAACCGCTCGAGCACGGAGCGGCTGGTGCGCATCCAGTCCTCGGTGATCTCGCGCAGGGCGGGATCGCGCAGGGCGGCCAGGTACAGCTCGTATGCGATCGCCCAGTCGTGGGCGTTCGCGCCGGCGTCACCGTCGATGAGGTCGGTGACCGCCTCGACGAGCTCCTCGCGGGTCTCGACGCCACGGAAGTGCGCCTCGTAGATCACCGACATGTGCCGTGCGTGGCGCCGGAACGCCTGGGTACGCAGGTCCTCGAGGCCGCTGAAGTGGTACGTCAGGGAGCCCAGCGGCACGTCCGCGGCGACGGCGATCAGCCGGTGCGTGGTGCCGGCGACGCCGTGCTCGGCGATGACCTCGATCGCCGCGTCGATGATGCGGGCCTTGCGGTCCGGGTCGTGCCGACGGGTCGGCATCAGATCTCGCGGATGACCCGGGCGGGGTTGCCGACCGCGACCACGTTGGCGGGCAGGTCCTTGACGACCACCGCCCCCGCGCCGACGACGGTGTTCTCCCCGATGGTGACCCCCGGGCAGACGATGACCCCGCCGCCGAGCCAGACGTTGTCGCCGATCGTGATCGGGGAGGCGGCCTCCCACTTGTCGCGCCGCCGCTCCGGGTCGACCGGGTGCCAGGCGGTCAGCAGCTGCACGTTCGTGGCGATCTGCACGTCGTTGCCGATCGTCACGCGGGCCACGTCGAGGCAGACGAACCCGAAGTTCACGAAGCCGCGCGCGCCGAAGAAGGTCTGGGATCCGTAGTCGAACTGGATCGGCGTGCGGATCTCGGTGTCCTCGCCGAGCGCGCCGAGGAGCTCGGTGAGCAGCTTGCGCTTCGTCTCGCCGTCGGAGGCGGAGAGGGCGTTGATACAGCGCGTCAGATCCTGAGCGCGCAGGTAGTCGCGCTCGATCTCCTCGTCGGCGATGTACAGCTCGCCGTCGAGCATGCGCTGCCGCATGGACTTCCCGGATCCGGTCATGTGTACAAACGTACATGAGATGTGTACGTCTGTACACAGTCGCGTCTACGACGCGGCACCCGCCCGGATCACGTGGGTGGCGCCCAGGCCCAGCCGCTGCACGGCCAGCGTGGCGATCTCGGGAGTCAGGTTGCGCGCGTCGGCGACGTTCCAGCCGTCGCCCGCCGCATACGAGGCGCCGGACCAGGTCGGGTGCAGCACCGGGATGACCGCCTGCATGACCGCCTCAAACGTATGCCCGTCGGCGACGGTGTCGAACGTGGTGATCGTCACGACGGTGCCGTTGATCGTGCAGGTGCCCTGGTCGCGGTACTTGTACACGGCGTCCTCGTGCTTGGCCGCGCGGGTGTACCCGTCGCAGCCGAGCGCCGTCGCCACCCTGTCGGCGTTCTCGCCCAGATACGGGGGCTTGGTCAGCGCGCCGATCGCGCCCGGCGCCTGCCACCCGGCCACACCGGCGACCGCGGCCAGCGCGATGGCCCCCACGGCGAGCCGCCCCCGTCGCGGCGCCGTACGGGAGGGCTGCCCCGCGGCCTCGATCTGGTCCCCGGGCTGGTCGACGATCGTGGCCACTGGCGTCCCCGCTTCATATCCGGCCCATTCGGTACATATCCAGGCTAGGTGCGCAACCCGTGCGGTTCTGTCAGCCGAAACAGCCGACCGGCGCCCCCATCGAGGGGACGCCGGCCGCGATAGGTGTCACTGCATCGAGGAGGCCGGAACGAAGGTGTACCCCGCCGCGAGCACGCCCTCCACCGTCGCGCGCAGATAGCTGACGTCGACGTACGGGTGGAAGAAGAAGCTCGCCACGCTGTCCTTCATCACCTTGTTGAGCTGCGCCGATTTGACGATGTCCGCCGGCAGGTGAGCCGGATGGTTGTTGTACGGCTCGAGCTCGATGTTGCCCAGGTTCTCCGGGTAGACCAGCACGCCGTAGATGTCGCGCACCGTGTACGGGAAGAACTGGCCGAAGATCCGGGTGTTGTCCAGCGCGCCGCCGCGCAGGGCGCCCGACGGGTACAGGCCACGGTCGTAGCGGGTCGAGAACGTCGCGGCGACCGCGCGGTTGGCCGCGTCGCTGCCGGCATAGTGCGGGAACTCGAAGGTCGTCGGCCGGCCCAGGCCGGCGGCGGCGAAGGCGGCGAAGGACGCGTCGATCCGGCCCTGCGCCCAGGCCTGGGAGTCCTCGGCCACCGGGCCGTCGTAGATCACGTAGTTGGTCGCGGCGTCGACGTGGGCCAGGTAGAACTCGAAGTCGTCGGCGCTGACCCCGTTGTACGGGTTGTCCTTGCTCGCGTACTGGTGGGTGTACCCGTGCATGAGCAGCGTGCCGCCATGCGCCTGCATGTTCTTGAGCGCGGCCACCACCTGCGGCCGGTCCGCGAGCGTGTAGTCCTCGGGAACCCCGCCGTTGAGCGCGCCCTTCGCGTCGACGTAGCGCGGGTAGACCGCGACCGAGAACGGGATGTTCCGGCTCGACAGATACGTCGTGATCGCGTTGAGCTCGGCCGGGTCCGCATCAGGCCCGACGTCCTCGATGCGCACCAGCGCGCGGCGCCGCTCGGCGGTCTGCGGCGCGAGCACGTCCATGAGCAGGTCGGCGAAGGCCACGTACCGGTCGTCGGCGCTCATGTACGCGTACGGGATCTCGCCCAGGTAGGTGAAGTTGCCGGACCGCACTCCCCACGACAGCGCGGAGCTGTCCGAGTCGCGCACGGCGTTGCCGATCGGGGTCGCCTTGCTCGCGTCGCCGATCGTCGTGCCCATGATGCCGGCGAGATTCTGCGGGTCGCGGGTGAAGGTCCTGCCCTCGTAGTTGACCTTGGACACGGCGGACACGTCGAACTGCGTCCAGGTGAAGCCGCGGTTCGCGGCAAAGTCCGGGTCGCGGGCCGTGAGCTGCCAGATGTTGTCGTACACCCAGATCACCGGCTTGCTCGTGGCGGTGACGTCGTCGAGGAAGGCCGCCGGGATCGGCTCGTCGTAGGTGGAGCCCATGTAGATGACGGCCTGGTACTCGTCGAAATCCCCGGCCGCGTAGTCCACCACCGGCTGCGCGGTCCAGTCGCCGAAGTGCGAGGCCAGGTTCGCGGTGGCGATCGCGTACTGCTCGCCGAGGAAGCCATACGGGCCGGTGGTGTCGTAGAGCACCAGTGTCCTTCCGGTCGCGCCCGGGACGCCGGCCCCGTTGCGCGCGTTGACCAGCGGGGCGGCGGGCGTGGTCACGGTCGTGGCCGGGGACGCCGCGGAGACGTTGCCGGCCGCGTCCAGGGCCTCGACGGTGAAGGTGTACCGCGTCTTCGCGCTCAGGCCGGTGATCGTGGCGCTCGTGGCGGTCACGGTCTGCACCGACGGGCCGCCGGTCACGCGATACGACACCACGCCCCGGTCGTCGGTGGACGCCGCCCAGGACAGCGCGACGCTCGTCGAGGTGAGCTCGCCGACGACCGGCGCGCCCGGTGCCGTCGGCGCGGTCACATCCGGCGGGGGCGGCGGGGTCAGCGTGGTGAACGTGGCCGCGGCGCTGCTCGCCGAGATGTTCCCGGCGGCGTCGAGCGCCCTCACCGTGATCGAGTGCGCGGTCGACGGCGTCAGGCCGGTCAGCGTGGTCGTGGTGGCCGGGGGAGCGCCGGTCAGCGTGGCGATCGGCGCGGTGCCCGTACCGTTGAAGACCTGGTATGCGGTGACACCCGTGTCGTCGCTGGACGCGCCCCAGCTCACCGTCGCGGCGGTGGTGGTCACGTCGGTCACGACCGGCGCGCCGGGCGCGCTCGGGGCGGTGCGGTCGCTCACGCCGGTGGTGAACGCCCAGATGTACTGGTCGCTCAGCACGCCGGTGCTGCCCTTCACCTTCACCGTGATCGTGTACCGCGTCGAGTCGGCGAGCGCGGCGCGCGGCACGAACGTGAACGTGTGCGTCGGGGCGTCGTACGTGTAGTACGCCGGCACGGCCGCGCCGCCGGCGGTCCTGACGAACGAGTACCGCAGCGACGCCGGGTCGGTCGCGTTGTTGAAGGTGACCGTCGGATGTACATTGGCCGGTACCCCGGTCGTGCCGTTCTTCGGGGTGACCGCGGCGACGGCCGGGGCCGCGGCATGCGCCACCGTCCCGAACCCGCTCACGACGACGGCGCCCACGACCGCCGACCCCACCAGCCTCACCACAGTGCGCACGTACGGCTCGCCTTTCTCGCGTCGGATCTGGTCTTGCGCTGGATCTTGGAAAGGGGCCCCGGCTCGGCGAGCCGAGACCCCGATCGGTCGATGCGTCAGCCGATGCAGAGCACGAAGGCCTGCAGCGTGCCGCCGGACGAGCCGGTCTTCTTGTAGGTGATCGACCACTGGTTGCTGAAGGCGTCGGTGTTGGCCTTCGAGCCGCTGTACGTGATGTTGGTCGAGTACGAGGTCACGCCGCCGCCCACCGCGGTCTGGCCGGTGCCGCAGGACAGGTTGGTGGTCGTCGCGGAGTTGTTGGACGACTGGACGGAGATCTGCGACGCGATCTTCGTGTACCCCTCGCCGGCCGGCCCCTGGGCGCCGGTGGCACCGGCCGGGCCGGTCGCGCCCGTGGCACCCTTGATGCTGCCGATGCTGGCCCAGGTGGTGGCGTCGGTCTTCTTGTAGAGCGTGAAGTCCGTGGTGTTGAGGTAGATGTCGCCGACGAAGCCCAGGGCGGCGGCGGGGGCGCCGGCGCCGGTCAGCATCGAGGCGCCGTCCTTGCCGTTCGCGCCGTCCTTGCCGTTCGCGCCGTCCTTGCCTGACGCGCCCGTCGCACCGGCGGCGCCGGTGTCGCCCTTCTGACCCGCGGTGCCGGTCGCGCCGGTGTCGCCCTTCGCGCCCTTGAGCGAGGCCAGCCACTCCTCGGGGGTGCCGGTGAAGAGGCCGCTGTCGACGGCCATCTGGAACGCGTCCTTGCCGTCCGTGCCGTGGCCGACCAGCGTCATCAGCCACTCGTCGACGGTGCCGATGCTGGGGTCGGCGGCCTTGGCGATGTCGTACGCGCTCGCGCCGGGCATGCCGGGCAGGCCCTGGACGCCGGTGTCACCCTTGTCGCCCTTCTCGCCCTGGATGCCCTGAGCGCCGGTGTCGCCCTTGTCGCCCTTCTCACCCTGCGGCCCCGGGGCGCCGTCCTTGCCGTTGACGCCCGGGATGCCCTGGAGGCCCTGCTCCCCCTTCTCGCCCTGGTCCCCCTTGTCGCCCTTCTCGCCCGCGGCTCCGGTGGCGCCAGTGTCGCCCTTCTCGCCTTTCTCGCCCGCGGCTCCGGTGGCGCCAGTGTCGCCCTTCTCGCCTTTCTCGCCCGCGGCTCCAGTGGCGCCAGTGTCGCCCTTCTCGCCCTTCTCGCCCGCGGCTCCGGTCGCGCCAGTGTCGCCCTTGTCGCCCTGGGCGCCGTTGTCGCCTTTCAGGCCTTTTTCGCCCTGGGCGCCGGTGGCCCCGGTGTCGCCCTTGTCGCCTTTTTCGCCCTGGGCTCCGGTAGCGCCGGTGTCGCCCTTGTCACCCTTCGCGGCAGCCGCGCCGGCGGGGCCGGTCGCGCCAGTGTCACCCTTTGCGCCCTGGGCGCCGGTGGCCCCTGTTGCGCCAGTGTCGCCCTTGTCGCCCTTCGCGCCAGTTGCGCCAGCGGGGCCAGTCGCGCCAGCGGCGCCCATTGCGCCGGCGGGGCCCGTCGCGCCCGTGTTGCCCTTCGCGCCAGTGTCGCCCTTCGCACCGGGCGAGCCGACCGGGCCGGCGGGGCCCTGGGCGCCCGCCGCGCCGTCCAGGCCGCGGTCGCCCCGCGGGCCCTGGTTGTTCCACTGGATCGTCTGCTCGTTCTTCTTGCAGCGCTTGCCGGCCTGGTAATCGATGACACGCAGCGCTCCCGAGCCGGTGTTGCGGCAGCCGGTGATCACTCCGGTGGCGGAGTTCGGCACCGCGCCGTACGCGGCCGCGCCCACGCCGACGAGGACGGCCACGGCGGTCGCACCGACGGCGGCGATCTTCTGCTTCTTGGACTGGAACACGAGCTCTCCCGAATCTCAGTGGTGGATCTGGCGCTACTTGCCGATGACGACGACGCGTTCGGACGGCCGCAGCTGCGGCGGCGCGGGCGGCGCCGGCACTTCGCCGTTCTTCGCGGGCCGGCTCTCCGCGGCCGGTGTGTACTCGGCGGGGCCCTGGTGCGCCACGCCGATGCCGATGCCGAGGGCCAGCGCCACCACAGCGACGCCGGCCGATACACCGATGACGACTTTTTTGCGCACGTCGACTCCTTCGAGGGCAGCCGGGCATGGCGCGGCGACCGCGGAATACGCGGCGCCGACGCGGAGCGGGTTTTTTGCGAGAATCGAAGAGAGCGTCAGGAATGCGATGCCGCACGCAAGGACGAACCCACCGGATCTCCCATGGAACAAAGTTGTTCGGGGCCGGTTTCGCCACTGGCTCCCCGCCGGGCCGAATCGGCGACCAAGATGGACGCCCGGCGGATCTCTGCCTTCCCGACAGCCCGTTGCCGGGCTGGTTCACCTAAGGTAGCGGTCCGGGTGCAGCCGCGTTGTCAGCCAACGGGCGACGCAACGAGCCGCCGCCCGGATGACACGCGCCGCAACCGAGCGGGACTACCATGGCGGCGCGCGATAACCCGATGCGCGCCGGGCCGTGAGCCGGCGTCAGATCGCCGCCGCGATGACGGGTGCGGTCGCTCGACTCTTTACCGGACGGCCTCGATCAGGTCCGTGAGCTCGCGCATCAGGCGCTCGGCGCGGGCCGCTCCGAACGCGGCCTCCACGGCGCGGTGATGCGCGGTCGCCGCGTGGTCGAGGCGGCCCAGCAGCGCGGTGCCGGCCTCGGAGAGGTACACCGCGACCCGCCGCCGATCGTTCGGATCCTGACGACGGTAGACGAGCGCGCCGTCCACGAGCCGGTCGACGATCTTCGTCAGGGTCGGGTGCGGCATGAGCGCGGCCTCGGCGAGGTCGCCCATCGAGTGCCCACGGCCGTCCGAGAGCGCCTGCAGGATGCGCCAGTGCTCGACCGGGACGCCCTCGGGCTGCAGCCCCGCCGCCAACCCGCGGTTCACCGCCCGCTCGGCCTCGCTCAGCACGTAGCCGAGATGGGCCCGCAACCCGACCGCATCCACCATCGTCCCCCTGTTCGCCGGCCCGCCTAGGAAAGATACTCGGCGGCGTGAATGTGGTTCGGGTCGTCTCCGGCCCGCTCGAGGCCCGCCGCTGCCGGCCGAGCCGGACCGCGCGGTGCGGGTCGCGCTGGCCATGAGGTTTCCCAAGCGTGCCGACACCGCGGCCGGGCCGGAGTCCGACGAAGTCGTAACGAAGCGCAGAAGGTGAGAGAGGCGGGCATGGGGGGTGTGGGGGTGGGAACCCCCGCGGATACTCGAGCAAAGCGCGGGCCAGGCTGGAAACTGGGAGCATGAAGCTTGGTTTGCACTACTGGAACTTCGCCAAGCCGGCCCAGCCGGAGGCGATCGCCCCGACCCTGCGCGAGACGGCCTTGATCGCCGAGCAGTCGGGGGTCGCCGTGTTCACGGTCATGGATCACTACTTCCAGATGGAGGCGACCGCGCCGGCCGAGGAGCCGATGCTCGAGGGCTACACGACGCTCGGGTATGTCGCGGCGGTCACCTCGCAGATGCAGCTGGGCCTGCTGGTCACCGGCGTGATGTACCGCCACCCGGGACTGCTGGCCAAGATCGTCACCACGCTCGACGTGCTCTCCGGCGGGCGTGCCCGGCTGGGCATCGGCGCCTCGTGGTACGAGCGGGAGCAGCGAGGCCTCGGCGTGCCGGTCGTGCCGGTCGCCGAGCGGTTCGAGCGGCTTGAGGAGACGCTGCAGATCTGCCTGCAGATGTGGAGCGGCACGGTCGGGGAGTACAACGGCACGCACTACCGGTTGACCGAGACGCTGAACTCGCCGGCAGCGCTCAGCCGCCCGCACCCGATGATCATGATCGGTGGCGGCGGGGAGAAGAAGACGCTGCGCCTGGTGGCCAAGTACGGCGACGCCTGCAACCTCTTCGCCAGCTCGTCCGCGGAGGTGGCCCGCAAGCTTGACATCCTGCGCGCCCACTGCGACGCCGAGGGCCGCGACTACGACTCGATCATCAAGACCGTGGTGATCATGCGCCCCGTGCTGGCCGACGTCGACGGCTGGCTCGCCTACGCCGACGAACTCGCGGCGCTCGGGATCACCGAGATCCAGGCCATGCCGGACCGCAACCCGGTCGAATTCGCCACCGAGTTGGCCGAGAAGGTTCTGCCGCGGCTCGCGGTCATCTGAGCCGTCCGGACCATTAGTCCACTTTGGACTAAGCCGGGAGCTCGCCAAGGCGGTCAGCCGCTGCGAGCGGCGGACAGCGTCGGTACGTCGATAGCCACCTCGGGCACCACACAGAGGTCCGACATGGCGCCGGCCAGCGCGGACGGCGGGAGCGGCCGGGCGGCCAGCGCACGGGCCAGCGCGGGATCCAGCGGGGGGACCCACACGTGTGAGATGAGCGGGTGCAGGGGCCGGACGTCGGCCTCGCCGGTGCCGAACAACTCCTCGTGCAGCTTCTCGCCGGGGCGCAGGCCGGTGTACACGATCTCGACCGGCGCGTCGCCGATGAGCTGGCGGGCCAGGTCGGCGATGCGCGCGGGGGAGCCCATGTCGAGCACCAGGGCCTCGCCGCCGGCGCCGATCGCGGCTGCCTGGATGACCAGCTGGACGGCCTCGGCGACGGTCATGAAGTACCGCGTGACGCCGGCGTCGGTGACGGTCACCGGGCCGCCGGCCGCGATCTGCGCGCGGAACGCGGTGACCACCGAGCCGCGGCTGCCGAGGACGTTGCCGAAGCGGACGTTGAGGTACCCGTGGTGGGCGGTCAGCCGCTCGGTGATCCGCTTGGACCAGCCGAGCACGCTGATCGGGTTGGCCGCCTTGTCGGTGGAGATGTTGACCAGGCGCGACACGCCCGTGGCGGCGGCCGCCTCCAGCACGTTGAGTGTGCCCAGGACGTTGGTCTGCAGCGCCTCCGCGGGGTGGCGCTCGAGCAGCGTGAGGTGCTTGAGCGCGGCGGCGTGGAAGACGACCTCGGGGCGGCGCGCCTCGAAGACGGCCCGGATCGTCGCCGCGTCGCGCAGGTCGGCGAGGATCAGCGACGGGTCGTCGAGCAGTGCGCGGCCGTGGATGGACAGCTGCACGGCGTGCAGGGCGGACTCGTCGCGGTCGAGCATCATGAGCTCGGCCGGGGCGAAGCGGTGCAGCTGGCGGCACAGCTCCGAGCCGATCGAGCCGCCGGCGCCGGTCACCAGGACGCGGCGGCCGGTGAGGTAGTCGCCGATCGCGGCGAGGTCGGTGTCGATCTGCCGGCGCCCGAGCAGGTCGGAGAGCTGGACGTCGCGGACCTCGGCCACGCTGACCGGCCGGTCGAGGGAGTCGTCCAGCGAGGGCAACACTTTGAGGAAGTACCCAGATCCCGAGTACCGCGACAAATCGGACCGCACCGAGCGCAGCAGCGAGCCGTCCTCGTTGCGGACGGCGAAGATGACCCCGGCCGCTCCGGTCGAGACCAGCGCGTCCCGCAGTGCGCTTCGCCCGCCCAGCACGGAGATTCCCGAGATGCGCAGCCGGTGCTTGTGCGGATCGTCGTCCAGGAAGCCCACCGCGCGGTACCGGCAGTGCCGGTCCCGCCGCATCGCCGCGAGCAGCCGGTGGCCGGCGGCGCCCGCGCCGTAGACGAGCACCGGGACGGTCGCGTCGCGGGCCGGGCGGCGGGCCAGGCGGGTCCAGCGGATCGCCACCATCGCGAGCAGCGCCGCCGCGCCGCCGAGGACCGGGACGACCCGTGGCGCGGGGGCCAGCGCGACCAGTAGCCCGCACGCGATCGACACGGTCGCCACCAGGGCGCGCAGCTCCGCCATCGACGCGTACTCGTAGCGCCGCCGGTACAGCCGCACCGGCCAGGCCACCGCCGAGTGCAGCGCGGCCGCCAGCAGCAGTGTCCCCGCCGCCGCGGCCAGGGACGGGCGCGCCAGCGCCACGGCGAGGGCGAGCCCGCCGGTCCAGGCGTACAGGTCGGCGGGCCAGTCCCCGGGCCCCGCGGGTCGGTGATCGTCCACGCGACGATTCTTCATGAATTACCGACAAATTTCGGCGTAAAAGCCGTATCGCACCCCAAAGCCCATCGTGAAATGTCACGCTGGGTCGAACGATCGGCTACGGGAGGTCATGGCGTATGGAGCTGCGCGACTACGTCAGCGCGGTCCGCAAACGCTGGTGGCTGGTGGCCACGACGGCGTGCCTGGCGCTGGTCGCCGCGGTCGTCGTGACCGCCCGGACCGCCCCGACGTACGCGGCGAACGTCACCTTCTTCGTCAGCACGCCCAGCAGCGGCATCACCGACGCCTACCAGGGCGGCCTGTTCTCCCAGCAGCGCGCGCGGTCCTACGTCAACCTCGTGGGCAGCGACCGGCTCGCCGGCGCCGTCGCCGCGGACCCGGCCGTCGGGCTCGACGCCGGCGAGGTGCGGCGGCGCATCAGCGCGCGGACCGTCCCGGACACGGTGCTGCTGGAGGTCACCGTCGTCGACACCGACAGCGCCCGCGCCCTGCGCATCGCCCAGGCGGTCGCGACCCGGTTCGCCGCGCTCGTGGCGACGCTCGAGACCCCGCCCGGGGGCAGCGACCCGACCGTGCGCGTGGACGTGGTCACCGGGCCACGGGTCAGCACCGACCCGATCAGCCCGCAGCCGGTGCGCAACTTCGCGATCGCGCTGCTGCTGGGGCTGATCGCCGGGGCCGCCGCGGCCGTCATGCGGGAGATCCTGGACAACAGCATCCGGTCGGCGGCGGCACTGCGGCAGGCGACGCGAAAGGCGATTCTGGCCGCGGTACCGCATGACGCGCACACGATCGAATCCCCGCTGCTCGTCGAGGACGCGGCCTGGTCGCCGCGCGGCGAGGCGATGCGGCACCTGCGCACCAACCTGCAGTTCGTCGACCCGGACCGGCGGGCCCGCTGCGTCGTGGTGACCAGCGCGCTGCCCGACGAGGGCAAGTCCACGATCGCCTGCAACCTGGCCATCGTGCTCGCCGAGGCCGGCCACCGGGTTCTGCTCGTCGACGCGGACGTGCGCCGGCCGAAGCTCGCCGGATACCTCGACCTGGAGGGCGCCGTCGGCCTGACCAACGTGCTCGTCGGCCAGCTCGACCTGGACACCGCGGTGCAACGCTGGGGCGAGCGGGAGCTGTGGGTGCTGCCCAGCGGCTCGATCCCGCCCAACCCCAGCGAACTGCTCGGCTCGCAGCAGATGGCCCGGCTGCTGACCCAGGTCAGCGAGGCCTACGACTACGTCGTCGTGGACAGCTCCCCGCTGCTGGTCGTCACCGACGCCGCCGTGGTCGCCAGTCGCGCCGACGGGGCCGTGCTGGTGACCCGAGCCGGGCGCACGACGGTCGCGCAGGCCCAGGCCGCGGTCCTCGCGATCGAGGCGGTCTCGGCCCGGCTGTTCGGCTGCGTGCTCAACGGCGCCAAGGGCGGCAACGGCGACGGCTACACATACGCGTACTACGGCCCGCACGAGGCCGAGCGCCCGCGCCACCGGTCATCGGCCGCGCCGGAGGTGACCGCCGGGGAGCCGGTGGCGGTCAAGGCCGGGACGCGAGGAGCCTGAGGATGGTGCTGATCGTCCCGGCGCACTCCCGGAAGCCCTCGATCGGCCCGCCGTACGGGTCGTCGAGGTCGTCGTCGCCGGGCGTGCCCGGCTGCAGCCGGCCGCGGACCCGCGCGACCTCCTCGGGTCCGCAGCCCGGCGGCAGCGCGGCCAGATACCGCCCGTACTGGCGCAGCGTGAACGTCCTCGCCGCCGTCGACGGGGCCAGCGTCACGCAGTGCGCCCGCTCGGCCCGGCTCGCGGTGAGCACCAGATCGGCCCCGGTCAGCAGCGGCGGCGTCACCCGGCGGCTACGGAAACCCTCCGGGTCGGCGCCCGCCTCGCGCAGCACGGCCTCGGCGTGCGCGGGCATGGCCAGGCCCGGCACCGCGTGCGTACCGGCGCTGCCGGCCTCCAGCCCGAGCGCGCGGGCCATCCGCTCGGCCATCGCGGACCGGCACAGGTTGGCCCGGCAGACGAAGAGCATCAGGGTGGACTCCAGCGGGGGTGTGTGGTGAACGCGCGGATCTTCCTCTCGGCCCCCGACGTGTCCGGCGTCGAGGAGCGCTACCTGGTCAACGCGCTGAGGTCCGGCTGGGTCGCGCCCGTCGGACCGGATCTCGACGCGTTCGAGGCGGAGGTCGCCCGCCGGTGCGGCACCGCGCACGCCGTCGGGGTCAGCTCCGGCACCGCCGCGCTGCACCTGGCACTGCTGGCGGTCGGCGTCGGGCCCGGCCAGGCGGTCGTGGTGCCGACGCTGACGTTCGCGGCGACCGCGAACGCCGTCGTCTACACCGGCGCCGAGCCCGTCTTCGTCGACAGCCGACCCGGCGACGGCAACGTCGACCCCGACCTCGTCGCCCGCGCCGTGGCCGACCTGCGCCGCGAGGGGCGCACGGTGGGCGCGATCGTGCCCGTCGACCTGTTCGGGGCCTGCGCCGACCACGAGGCCCTCGCCGCCGCCGTCGGCGGGCACGGCGTGCCGATCGTCGAGGACGCCGCGGAGGCGCTCGGCGCGACCCGGAACGGGCGGCCGGCGGGCTCGTTCGGCCGGGCCGCGGCGTTGTCCTTCAACGGCAACAAGATCCTGACCACGTCCGGCGGCGGCATGCTCGTCACCGACGACGCGGAACTCGCCGCCCGCTGCCGGCACCTGGCCACCCAGGCCCGCGAGCCGGTGGCGCACTACGAGCACCGCGACGTCGGGTACAACTACCGCCTCAGCAACCTGCTCGCGGCGCTGGGGCGGGGGCAGCTGGCCCGGCTGGACGAGATGATCGCCCGGCGCCGGCAGCTGCGGGAGCGGTACCTGAAGCTCTTCGCCGCCGCCGACGGCACCCACCTGCTCGGCGAGGGCGACCCCGGCGCCAACTGCTGGCTCACCACGCTGGTCGTGGACGAAGAACGGGCCGGCTGGGCCGCGCCCGACCTCGGCGCATGGCTGGCCGAGCGGGACATCGAGACCCGGCCGGTCTGGAAACCGATGCACGCCCAGCCCGTGTACCGCGGCCGCCGCGCCTGGCTGACCGGCGTCGCCGACCGGCTCTTCGCCACTGGCCTCAACCTACCCAGCGGCTCCGGCCTGCGCGAGGACGCCCAGCGGCGCGTGTTCGACGCGATCAACGACTTCCTGGACGCGCGATGAGGCGAGCCCTGGACGTGCTCGGCGCCGCGCTGGCCGCCCTGGCGCTCGCCCCGCTCATCGCCGCCACCGCCGTTTTCGTGCGCGCGACCCTCGGCGGTCCGGTGCTCTTCCGGCAGGAACGCGCCGGGCTGCACGGCGCGCCGTTCACGCTGGTCAAGTTCCGCTCGATGCGCGAAGGCCCGGGCGAGGACGCCGAGCGGCTCACCGCCGCCGGGCGCTTCCTGCGCGCCAGCAGCCTCGACGAGCTGCCGGCGCTGTGGAACGTGCTGCGCGGTGAGATGAGCCTGGTCGGCCCGCGCCCGCTGCCGGTGTCCTACCTGGCGCGCTACACCGACGAGCAGCGCCACCGGCACGACGTGCGACCCGGCATCACGGGCCTGGCCCAGGTGCGCGGGCGCAACGCGTTGAGCTGGGAGCAGAAGTTCGCCTACGACCTCGAGTACGTGCGCAACCGGTCGCTCCGGCTGGACCTGCGCATCCTCGCCGAGACGGTGCGCACCGTGCTGCGCCGCGACGGCATCACCACGGCAGGTGCGGCCACCGCCCACGAGTTCGAGGGTGTCCGCGGATGAAGAACGGGCTGGTGATCGTCGGCTGCGGCGGCCACGGTCGGGAACTGCTGATGATCGCGCGGGCGTCCGGCCAGCCGGTGCGCGGCTTCGTCGACGACGGGCCGAGCCAGCGCAACCTCGACCGCATCGCCGCGCTCGGCGTGCCGTTCCTCGGCTCGACCGCGCGGCTGAGCGACGAGCGGCCGTCGATCGGCTACGTGATCGGCATCGGCGACCCGCGCGTCCGCGCGCGCATCGACGACGACCTGCGCCGGCACGGCCTCGCCGCGGCGTCGCTGGTCCACCCGGCGGCGACGATCGGCCCGGACACGGTGGTCGGCGAGGGATTCGTCGCCTTTCCCGGCGCGCGGGTCACCACCAGCGTCACCATCGGCCGGCACGTGCACCTCAACCAGAACTGCACCGTCGGCCACGACGCGGTGCTGTCGGACTTCGTGCAGGTCAACCCGCTCGCCGCGATCTCCGGCGACTGCCACATCGGCCCGGGCGTGCTCATCGGCACCACCGCGTGCCTCCTGCAGGGACTGCGGGTCGGCGCGGACGCCACGGTCGGCGCCGGGGCCTGCGTGACCCGCGACGTGGCGGCGAAGACGACCGTGAAGGGGGTCCCGGCCCGATGAAGGTAGCTCTGGTGATCAAGACCGCCGACGGCGGCCGGTGGACCCTGCCGCACGTCGACGAGCTGCGCGAGCGCGGCCACGACGTGGTCGCGGTGCTGCCGCCGGGCAGCGAGGGGCAACTGCGCAAGGCGCTGCACGACCGCGGCGTCGACGTCGTGCAGTCCGCGTTCGACTTCCGCTTCCGGCCCGGGCCGGCGACGCTGCGCGGCCTGCTCGGGCTGCGCCGGCAGCTGCGTGGCCTCGACCCGGACGTGGTGCACTACCACCTGTACGCCTCCGCGCTGGCCTGCCGCCTCGCCGCACTGGGCCTCCATGCCGCTCGCGTGCACATGGTGCCCGGGCCGCTGTTCCTCGAGTCGCCGCTCATCCGGGCCGTCGAGCGGCTGCTGTGCCGGCTCGACGATGTCACGATCGGCGGCAGCGAGCACGTCGCCCGCCGCTACCGCGAGCTCGGGCTGACCGAGGAGCGGACCCCGGCGATCCCGTACGGCGTCGACGTCGAGCAGTTCGCGCCGCCCTCGGCCGCCTACCGGGCCGCGTCGCGCGACGCCCTCTGCGCCGGCGACGACACGTTCGTCGTGTGCATGGTCGCCTACGTCTACGCGCCGAAGCGGCTGGTGCGCCCGGGCCGCGGCGTGAAGGGCCACGACGTGCTGCTCAGCGCCTGGCGGGAGTTCACGCGGGACCGCCCCGACGCCCGGCTGGTGTTGCTCGGCGGGGGCTTCGACGCGGCCGGCATCGCGTACAAGCGGCAACTGCTGGAGCGCTTCGACGTGGCGACCGACCACACCGTCGACTGGCACGACTCGGTGCTCGACGTGCGCGACTGCTACGCCGCCGCGGACTGCAGCGTCAGCCCGTCGCTGTCGGAGAACCACGGCGCGGCGCTGGAGGCGGCCGCGATGGGCGTGCCGAGCATCGTCTCCGACGCCGGCGCTCTGCCGGAGACGCTGGACCCGGCCTCGGGCTGGGTGGTGCCCCGCGACGACCCGGCGGCGCTGGCCGGTGCGCTGCGCGCGGCGTACGCCGACTTCCGGGCCGGCACCCTGGCCCGGCGCGGCGAGCTGGCCCGCGAGCGCGCGGAGCGGCTGTTCGCCCAGCGCCCGGCCGCCCGCGCGGTCGCCGACGTGCTGGAGCGCGCCGCACGGCAGCGACGCGGGCGCAGAGCCGGCGCGTGATGACCACCACGCGGCATCGCGTGAGCCCGGTGCGTCCGTCGTTCACCGGCAACCTCACCTGGGGAATCGCCGGCAACGGGGGATACGCCCTGTGCCAGTGGCTCGTCCTCGTCGTGATCGCCCGTCTGGGCTCCCCGGCGATGGTCGGCGACTACGCGCTCGGCCTCGCCGTCGGCGCCCCGGTGGTGCTGCTGGCGAACCTGTCGCTGCGCACCGTCCTGGTCACCGACCCCAACGGCGAGCACCCGTTCCGCCGCTACCTGCGCATCCGGCTAGCCGCGATGGGGCTCGCGATAGGCATCATCGCCGCCGCGGTGGCGCTCCTCGACCTTCCGGCCGCGGTGGTACTGCTGGTCGGCGCCGCGAAGGCGTTCGACGGCGTCGGCGACATCTACCTGGGCCTGCTGCAGCGCCACCACGACCAGCGCGGCATCGCGGTGGCGCAACTGGTCAACGGCGGGCTGAGCGTCGCGCTGACCGCGGCGCTGCTCTACGGCACAACCAGCGTCGCGTGGGCCGCGGCCGGCTCCGCGGCGGCGTCGCTCATCACGTGGCTCATGTGCTGCGCCCCGCTCGCCGGGCGGCTGCGCAACCGGCCCGACCCGCGGCTGCCGCACGGCACCCACCGGGCCGCCGGCGGGGTCGCCGGGCTGCTGTGGGTCGCGCTGCCGCTCGGCCTGGCCTCCGGGGTCTCCTCGCTGACCGTGAACGTGCCCCGCTACGCGCTGCAGGACCACCTCGGCGCCGCCGCGCTGGGCGTGTTCGCCGCCGCCGGATACCTCGTGCTGACCGGCAACGTCTTCTTCTCCGCCGTCGCGCAGACCCTGCTGCCGCGCCTGGCCGAGCTGCGCGCCAACGGCACCCCCGAGGGCTTCCGCGGCCTGCTGCGCCAGGCGCTGCTCGGCGTCGGCGTGGCCGGCGGGCTGGGCGTGTGCGCGGCCGGGCTGTTCGGCTCCGCGCTGCTGCGCGCGCTGTACGGCGACGAGTACGCCGGCCCGTCCGGCGAAGGCGGCCGGGTGCTCACCGTGCTGACGCTGGCCACCGTGCTCGGCGGCGCCTGCTTCGTGCTCGACGCCGGGCTGTCGGCCGCGCGCCGCTTCACCGGCCAGCTCGCGGTGAACGCGGTCGTGCTCGTCGCCGCCGGCCTCGCCGCGCTGGCCCTGGTGCCCCGCTACGGCGTGCTCGGCGCGGCGTGGGCCACCGCGGCCGCCGCGGCCGTGCACTGCGCGCTGAAGTGGGAGGTGCTGCGGCGTGCCCGTTGACCTCGCGGCGCGGCCCTGGCAGTCGGTGGTCCTGGCGGCCCTGGCCGTGCCGGTGCTGCTCATCGTGGGGGGCCGGCGCGACATGCTGGCCTACCTGGCCGCGTACTTCTTCGTCTTCGGCTTCGGCCCGGTGGTGAGCCACCTGCTCGGCGGCACCATCTACTTCGGCACCAACACGCTGCTCATCGGCCGGGCCGCGCTCGGGCTGCTGCTCGCCTTCGCCGGCCTGCTCATCGCCGGGCTGCTCGTACGGCAGCGCCGCCGCGTGGCCGACCCGCTGACCCGCCCGCCCGCGCGCCGCCTGCCGCTGGTCCCGGCGGTGCTCGCGGTGCTGGCCGGCTACGGGCTCGCCGTCCTGGCCTGGGGCGGCCCCGGGTTCCTGGCCGGCAGCACGGCGGGCACCAAGCTCGACCACATCGCCGTCGCCGGCCCCGGCCACTACGACTACCTGCTGCTGGAGATCTGTGCGTGCGCGCTGTACTTCGTGGCGTACGAGACCTCCGCCGGCCGGTTCGCGTACCGGCTCAACCTCGCCGTCTACATCGCCTACTGCCTGGCCACCGGCGAACGCGACTTCATCTTCGTGCTCTTCGCGCTGGTGCTGCATCAGGAGGTGGTGCGCGGCAAGCGGCTGCCGCGGCCGCTGCTGTGGGGCGTGGCGCTGCTGTTCGGCGCGACCGCGCTGTTCGGCCTGCGCGGCGGCGGGGCGATCGAGGGCTCCGACGCGAGCCAGATCCTCAACCAGGGCTCGGTGCTCTTCGTCGACACCTGGGTGATGACGCACGTGCCGTCGGTCGAGCCCTACCAGCACGGGGCCAGCTACCTGCACGCGCTGCTCAATCTCGTGCCCGGGCAGCCGCAGATCCCGCTGTCGCAGTGGCTGGTCGACCGATACGCGCCGGGCAGCGCCTCCGGCTACGGCTTCTCGCTCACCGGCGAGGCGTACGTCAACTTCGGCCTGGCCGGCATCCCGGTGGTCTTCGCGCTGCTGACCCTGGCGCACCGGTGGCTGGTGAACCGGATCGACCGGGCGCCGGCCTACGCCTACGCCAGCCTGCTGTTCACGGTCGCCTGGATGTACGGCTTCCGCGGCGACAGCCAGTCGCTGATCAAGACCTGCGTCTACGGCATGCTGTTCTACGGCGTGATCCGGCTCGTGTCCGTGCGTCTGACCGGCGAGAGCGGCGAGACCGTCGAGGCCAAGGACGTCCCGGCGAAGGAGGTGCCGGCGTGCGCCTCGTCGTGAGCAGCGAGCAGCGGTATCTGCGCACGCCCGACGGGCGCGTCTGGTCCACCACCGGCACCGCCAACGACTTCTGGCAGCGGTACCGCGCGGTCTTCGACGAGGTGCGGGTGGTGGCCCGGGTCGCGGACCGGCCCGGCCGCCCGCCCGGCGCGCAGCGGGTCGACGGCGACGGGGTCGAGGTCTTCGCGCTGCCACACTACGTCGGGCCGGCGCGGTACCTGCTGCGCCTGCCCCGCCTGCGGGCCGCGGTGCGCGCGGCCGCCGAGCCCGCCGACGCGGTCCTGCTGCGTGTGCCGTCCGCGATCGGCACGCTGCTGCACCGCGTGCTGCGCCGCCGCGGCACCCCGTTCGGGCTGGAGGTCGTCGGCGACCCGTACGACGTGTTCGCGCCCGAGGCATCCCGGCACCCGCTGCGCCCGCTGCTGCGCCGGTGGTTCACCCGCCGGCTGCGTGCCCAGTGCCGCGCCGCGTCCGCGGTGTCCTACGTGACCGAGCGGGCGCTGCAGGCCAGCTATCCGGCCGCGCCCGGGGCCGTCACCGTCGCGTACTCGAGCATCCAGCTGGAGGAGAGCGCCTTCGCCGAGCGGCCGCGCCGGGCGGCCGGCGCCGCGCGGGTCGCGATCCGGCTGGTCAGCGTCGCCTCGCTGGAGCAGCCGTACAAGGGCGTCGACGTCCTCATCGAGGCCATGCCGCTGCTGGTCGACGCCGGGTTGGAGCCGAGCCTGGTGCACGTCGGCGACGGCCGCTGCCGCGCCGGCCTGGAGCGGCTGGTCCGCGAGCGGCGCCTGGGCGACCGGGTCTGCTTCGCCGGCGCCGTGCCGCCCGGCGCCGCCGTCCGGCTGTTCCTCGACGACGCCGACCTGTTCGTGCTGCCCTCGCGCACCGAGGGCCTGCCCCGGGCGCTCATCGAGGCGATGGCCCGCGGCCTGCCCGCCGTCGCCACCGGCGTGGGCGGCGTCCCCGAGCTGCTCAGCACCGCCCGGCTGGTGCCGCCCGGCGACCCGATCGCGCTCGCCCGCGCGATCATCGCGCTCGCCGCCGACCCCGCCGCGATGGCCGCCGCCTCCGCGCGCAACCTGGCCCGCGCCCGCGACTACTCCGCCGAGACCCTCGCCCGCCGCCGTGCGGACTTCTACCGCGCCCTGCGCGTCCGCACCGTGCCAGATCCATTGCGCCCAGATCGCATCGAGGAGGTGGTCAGCGGTGCTGATTGAACGCCTGAGGCGCGCGCTGCGCACGCCCCGGCGGCGGTTCGTCGCCGCCGGCATCGTTCTGGTCGTGGTGCTCGCCGGGGCCGGGCTACGCCTGGCGACGGTGGCCGCCGACGCGGCCGGGCACCTGCAACGGGCCGCGGCCCTGGTCGGCGACCTGGAGCGGCAGGTGCGCGGCGGCGACCTCGCGGCCGCCCGGGCCACCGCGGCCGACCTGCGCCGGCACGCCGCCGCGGCGCGGGCCGACACGCACGGGCCGAGCTGGTGGCTCGGCCGCAACCTGCCGCTCGCCGGCGACGACCTGACCGCGGTCGCGGCCGTCGCCGACGCCGTGGACGCCCTCGCGGCCAAGGTGCTGCCCCCGCTGCTCGACGCCGCCGACGGCATGAGCGGCGCGATGAGACACGGATCCGCGGGTACCGAAGCCGATCTCAAGGCGGTGCGGGCGGCCGCCCCGCGGATCGCCGAGGGGGCCGCCGCCGCCCGTGCGGCCCAGCGCCGCCTCACCGGCCTCGACCGCGACGGGCTCGAGCCGCGGGTACGCGCCGCGCTCAAGCGGGTGACGGACGGCCTCGACCGCGTCGTGCCGCTGCTCGACCCGGCCGCGCGGGCCGCCCGGCTGCTGCCCGCGCTGCTCGGCGCCGGCGGACCGCGGACCTATCTCGTGCTCTTCCAGAACCTCGCCGAGGTGCGGGCCACCGGCGGGATGCCGGGCGCGTTCGCGGTACTGCAGGCGGACCACGGCCGGATCAGCCTGATCGAGCAGGGCACCGCGGCGAAGACCCTGCGCCAGTTCGACTCGCCCGTGCTGCCGCTCGATCCCGACCAGGAGGACCTGTTCACCGAGCGGCTGGGCACATATCCGGCCAACGTGAACCTCACCCCGGACTTCCCGACCGCCGCCGTGCTGATCCGCGAGATGTACCGGCAGCGCTCCGGGCGCACCGTCGACGGGGTGCTCGCGACCGACCCGGTGGCCCTGGCGTACCTGCTCGCCGCGACCGGCCCGGTGCCGCTGCCCACCGGAGGTCAGCTGACCGCCGCGACCGCGGTGCGACAGCTGCTGTCCGAGGTGTACCTCACGATCGCCGCCGAGCCGGACCAGGACGCCTACTTCGCCGGCGCGGCCAAGGCCGTCCTCGACCGGCTCATGGCCGGCGTGCCGGTGAGCGAGGACCTGGCCTCCGCGCTGTCGCGGGCCGCGTCCGAGCGCCGGCTGCTGGCCTGGAGCGCGCACCCCGACGAGCAGGCCGAGATCGCCGGGACGGTGTTCGCCGGCACCCTGCCCGCCGACGACGGCGCCCAACCGACCGTCGGCGTCTTCCTCAACGACGGCACCGGCGCGAAGCTCGACTACTACCTGTCCCGCTCGGCGACCCTGGAGACGGGCCGGTGCCTGGAGGGCGGCATGCGTCCGCTGCGGCTGAGCGTCACGCTCGCCTCGAACGCGCCGAAGACCGGCCTGCCGCGCGGCGTGCTCGGGCTCGGCCTGGCGGGGGACTACACGATGCGCACCAACGTCCTCGTCTACGCGCCGACCGGCGGCTCGCCCGTCGCCGCCCGGCAGGACGGCGCCCCGGTGGACTTCGGCACCGGCCTGGAGAAGGACCGCGAGGTCGCGGTCTTCACCGTCGACCTGGCGCCCGGTGCGCAGAGCACGATCGTCGTCGACCTGGTGACCGCCGCGATGCCGGCCCAGGACACCGTCGAGCCGCGCTTGATCACGACGCCCGGGGTCACGCCGTGGACCACTCGGCTGTCGCCTGGCCCGGCCTGCCAAAAATGAGCATGCGAGAAATAGTCCAGTTCACCCTTATAGAGGGGATTTGCGGGTTTACGGTGAACCCGGGGAGAGGAGAGGGAGAGCCAATGCGAGCCCGAAAAAGAACGGCGCTGACATCACTCGCCGGCCTCGCCGGCGCCGTCGTCGCGGCGGCCGTGCTCGGCGCGCCGACCAGCGCACAGGCCGCCCCCGAGGGGGCTTATCCGGCACCCGCCCCGGCCATCCGGGTGAGCGCGGGTTCGATCACCACCGGGGAGGCGGTGCGCCTGCAGGGGCGCGGCTTCATCGCCGGTGAGTCGATCCAGATTCGCGTCCAGTACCGGATCACCCGCGACTCCGGCGGCTACGACAACCCGTGGGGCGTCAACGTCAAGGGCGACCGCCGCGCCGACGGCCAGGGCCGGTTCTCGGCCCGGGTCCGGCTGGGCATGCCCGGCTACGCGATCATCAAGGTCACCGGCGCGCAGTCGCACAAGACGCTGTCGGTCGCCGTACGCGTCCAGGCCTGGCGCAACCCGTGGCCGGACGACATCTTCGCCGGCACGCCGCTGGGCTCCAGCCCCGTCCGTGGCCACTGGGACGGCGGGGATCGGCCGGTCGGCTTCTTCGGCCCGTTCCGCAACGGCTGGTCGCCGTTCCATCTGGTGTCCAATGAGTTGCCGGCCGGCGAGGGCCAGGCGGGCACCGAGGTCGCCGCGCCGGCCGCGCGGCACGAGGAGCACCGAACCTACGGCGCCGACCTGGTGGTGGGCCTGCTGGGCCTGACCGCCCTGATCGGCAGCGGCCTGATCACGCGCCGCGGCATTCGCCGTCGTAGCAACTGACGCCGCCGGGCCTTCCCGGTCGGCATGCCGCGCAGGCAATCCGACATAACGATTTTTGAGTATCCCACGCGATCCAGTACGGCCCGTCGGTGCGCACGCCCGGCGGGCCGCACAGTTCCCGGATAGGATGATCATGGGCAAAGTCGTCATCATCGGGCAGGGTTACGTCGGCCTGCCGCTGGCCATCCGCGCCGTCGAGGCCGGCGACGACGTCGTCGGGCTCGACACCGACACCGACCGCGTCAAGTCGCTCGGCGCCGGGCTCTCCTTCGTCGAGGACGTCTCCGACGAGCGGCTCGCCCGCGCGCTGGAGACCGGCCGGTACCGGCCCAGCGACGACTACGGGGACGCGGCCGGCTTCGACACCTGCGCGATCACCGTGCCCACCCCGCTCACCGACGGGGTGCCCGACATCGGCCACATCGAGCACGCCGCCCTGCGCATCGCGCCGCACCTGCGGCCCGGCTGCACGGTGATCCTCGAGTCGACCACCTATCCGGGCACCACCGAGCGGGTGCTGCGGCCCCTGCTGGAGCACGCGAGCGGGCTGCGCACGCCCGACGACTTCCACCTCGGGTACAGCCCGGAGCGCATCGACCCGGGCAACCCGACCTGGCACCTGGAGAACACGCCGAAGCTCGTCTCCGGCATCGACGAGAGCTCGCTCGACGCCACCCGCGCGTTCTACGAGCGCTTCGTCGAGCGGCTGGTGCCCGTCTCCGCGCCGCGGACCGCCGAGCTGACCAAGCTCTTCGAGAACACCTTCCGGCACATCAACATCGCGCTCGTCAACGAGCTGGCGATCGTCGCGAACAAGCTCGGCATCGACGTGCGCGAGGCGATCGGCGCGGCGGCGACCAAGCCGTTCGGGTTCATGGCGTTCGACCCGGGTCCCGGCGTCGGCGGGCACTGCCTGCCGATCGACCCCTCCTACCTGTCGTGGCAGGTCAAGCGGGAGGTCGGGCAGCGCTTCCGGTTCATCGAGCTGGCCAACGACGTCAACGAGGGCATGCCGCGGTACATCGTGCAGCGCCTCGCCGCCGGCCTGAACGCGCGGTTCAAGCCGATCAACGGCAGCCGCATCCTGCTGCTGGGCCTGGCGTACAAGAGCAACGTGGGCGACCTGCGCGAGTCGCCGGCCCGCGCGGTCGCGGAGCTGCTCGTCGACCTCGGCGCCGACGTGCGCGCGGTCGAGCCGCACGCGCTGCCGCGCGACGTCGGCGCCCTCGGCGGGGTGACCCTGGTCGACCTGACCGCCGTCGAGGTGATGGCGGCCGACGCGGTCGTGCTGCTGACCGATCACGACGATCTCGACTATGCGCTCGTGGAGGAGCACGCGCAGTACATCTTCGACACCCGCGACCGCTGTCGAGGGCGAGTCGTCGAACGTCTTTAGCGGCCTGGGACCCGGCGCTCAGGAAGGTTCGATACCCTGCCGCGGTGCCTGTAGCCCCGACTCGCCTGTTGCTCGTCCGCGCCGGGCTCGTGTTCGGCGGTGCGGCGGTGCTGCTGGTCGAGCTGCTCTCGGCAATCGGCCTGCTCAACCGCCTCACGATCGCGATCGCCTGGGCCGCCGCGGCGATTGCGACCGGATATTTCGGACGTAAGCGTCTCATCGGAATATTTCCGATCATTCGCGACCGGTGGCGCGAGGCCTCCCGCGTCGAGCGCGTGATGGCGTCCCTGCTCGGCGCGCTGTTCCTCGCCGACCTCGTCATCGCCCTGATGTCGCCGCCCAACAACTTCGACTCGCAGACGTATCACCTGCCCAAGGTCGAGCACTGGGCGGCGCGGGGCAGCGTGGACTTCTACCCGACCATCATCGACCGGCAGCTGGCCATGGCGCCGGGCGCGGAGTACATCCTGCTGCACCTGCGCCTGCTCACCGGCGGCGACGCGCTCTACAACCTCGTCCAGCTCGCGGCCGGCGTCGGCGCCGTGCTCATCGCCTCGCGGATCACCGCCCAGCTCGGCGGCGGCCGGCGCGCTCAGCTGGTCGCGGCGCTGATCTTCGGTACGATCCCCATGGTCCTTCTGGAGGCGACGAGCACCCAGACCGACCTCGTGACCGCGCTGTGGGTGGGCAGCGTCGCCACCCTCGTCCTCGACGAGCTGCGCCGGCGCACCTCCTGGCCCGCGGTGCTGCTGATGGGCACCGCCGCCGGGCTGACCCTGGTGACCAAGGCGACCGGCCTGCTCGCGGCGGGCCCGCTGCTCGTCGTGTGGTTCGCCGCCCAGCTGCGGCAGCGCCCGGCCGGCCGCGCCGTGCCCCTCACCGTGGCCGTCGTCCTGGCCAAGGCCGCGGTCATCGCCGGGATCATGGCGCTGATCTCCGGGCCGTTCCTCTGGCGCGTGCAGACCACGTACGAGCACCCGCTCGGCCCGGGCCACCTGCGCGACTCCATCTCCATGCAGCGCCACGACCCGGCCTCGGTGCTGATCAACGCGCTGCGCATCGGCGAGACCGCGCTGCAGACCCCGGCCGGCCCGGTCGCCGCCGGCCCGATCAGGGGCCTGGCCCACGCCATCGGCGTCGACCCGGACGCGCGCGACATCACGTACTGGAACACGACCTACCCGTACGAGTCCTGGCCGCCGGACGAGGACCGCGTCTCGCTGCCGGTGCAGGGCACGCTCATCCTCATCGGCGCCGCCGTCCTGCTGTGGCGCCGCTCGCCGGCCCGCCTCTACGCCGCGGTGTTCTGGATCGCCGTGCTCGCCTACGTGACCACGGTCAAGTGGCAGCCCTGGGGCAACCGGCTCATCGTGTTTCTCATCCTGCTGGGCACCCCGCTCGCCGCCCTCTGGGTCGACCGTCTCCTCGCCGCCCGCCGGCGCGCGATCGCCGGCGCGACCGCGCTCGCCCTCGCCGGCGGCGCGCTGGCCGGCGTGTTCGCCGTCTCGTACGGCTGGCCCCGCCGCCTGGTCGGCCACGGCTCGGTGTTTATCACGAGCACGCAGGACGAGCGTTTCATCCGCCGCCCGGAGTGGGGCAAGGATTACGTCTGGGCCGCCGACGCCGTACGGTCCTCGGGCGCGAAGCGGGTCGGGCTGCTGCAGGGCTACAACACGTGGGAGTACCCGTGGTGGATCCTGCTGCGGGGCAGCGAGCTGGTGTCGCTGCAGTCGCTGCAGGCGGACATGCCGCCCCCCGCGATCGACACGGTGGACGCGGTGCTGTGCGTCGACCCGCCGAACGGCTGCGCCAACTACATCCCGCCGTCGTGGAACCCGCAGACCCACGGCTCGGTGACGTACGCGATCCGCCCGAAGCCCTGATTCCCGGGCCGCGGCCGGGGGCGGTCAGGAGACGGCGGGCTCGGGCTCCGGGGCGACCTCGGCCGGCGCGTCGCGGTGCAGCAGCGTGCGGGCCTCGCCGGCCGCGAGCAGCAGCCAGATCGCGCCGTTCGTGCCGCCGATCAGCCAGTCCTCGGTGACGATCGTCGGCACCACCGCGAGCGCGCCGATCGTGAACCAGGCGGCGGGCAGCGTGCCGTCCCGGCGGCGGCGCAGCGCCTGCCACCCCAGCAGGCCCAGGCCCAGCACGAACGCCGCGGCGCCGAACACGCCACCGCGGCGGAACGCGCCCACCGCGGCGTTGTCGGTGTTGAGCTGGCGGCGCGGGCCCTCGATCGGGTTGCCGTCGTTCACGCGCTCGACCACGGCCCGCGAGGTGCGCGCGTCGCCGAAGGCCTTCTCGGCCCAGCCGGCATCCTTCCAGTCCACCCAGACCTGACGCCAGGTGTCGGTGCGGCCGCTGGTGACGTCGCCCTGGTTGTTGAACCGGTCGCGCAGCAGGAACTGGGACCCGTTGCTGATCGTCAATACGATGAGCAGCACCACGAACGGGGTGCCCACCGAGAGCCAGCCGGAGCGGGACGGGAGCCGGTCGACGTCGTCGCGCTTCGCCTTGTTCGCGCTGAAGTAGCTGGTGTAGAGGACCAGGCCCAGGTGGACGACCGCGGCGGCCGCGGCGAAGACGAAGGCGGTGCGCGAGTTGCTGATGGACAGCACGAGCGTGGCGAGCGCGGCCACGCCGAGGCGCTGCCAGGCGGCCATCGCGCGGTCGAAGCCGATCCGGATGCCGGCCACGACCATGAGGCCGGCCAGCGAGTTCGGGTGGTAGTAGAGCCCGGGGCCGCCCCAGAAGCGGTCGGTCATCAGCCGCGCGGAGGCGTTGTCCGGGATCGCGTGGACCCTGTCGAACAGGCTGCCGGAGCCGACGAGGAGCAGGGCCGCGATGCCGAGCAGGATCGCCGCGGCCATGCCGACCGACAGGTCCCGGCCGCGCCGCTTGGCGGTCGTGTTGAGCGCGATGAGCGCGAGCACGGCGAGCGTGAACACGCCCGCGTAGGCGACGCGCTGGCCGGCCACCTTCCATTGCGCGACGAGCACCGCGCCGAGGATGCCGAAGAACCAGTACGCCAGGCCCAGCCAGGCCGTGCCGAGGCGGGACAGCGACCGGGCCGAGCGCAGCCACGGCCACGCCCACACCGCGAAGACGACCACCTCGATGGCGAGGACCGCCCAGATGATTCCGGGCCGCTTGGTCGCGGTCCAGGTCAGGATGCCGGCAATCACGAACAGCCCGCCGAGGACCAGGCCCTGCCGCGTGAGGCCCGGCAGGCTGAGCGCGAGCCCGACCACGGCCATCGCGATCAGGCCCGCCGCGAACGCGGCCGCCGACTGCCCGATCGAGTCCGTCCGGGTGTACTCCAGGACGCCCGCCAGCAGCGCGATCACGATCGCCGCGGCAGCGCCCGCCGCGCGGCCCTTCGAGCCGGTCATTCGGCGTCCGCCCCGGCCCGGCGGCGGCTGAGGAAGAAGTCGCGAACCACCCGGCGCGGACCGGCCGGTACCAGCCAGACCTGCAGGAAGGTGACGTAGTCGGTGAAGCTCGGCTCGCCGTGCCGCCGGGCCTCGCGCAGCAGGTCGAAGAAGACCCGCGGGCTGCGGCTGGCGGCGGCCATCGAGCCGACCACGCTCATCGCGAGCGCCGCATAGGCGCGGGGCGTGACCCGCGGTCGGGTCTGCTGCAGCCATTCCAGCGACTGCTTCCACGGCGCGTCGAAGCTGATCCGGGGCCGGTTCTCGTCGGCATACCAGATGACGAGGGGCTCCTCGGCGTAGATGAGGTCGACGCCGTCCTCCTGCAGGCTGCGCAGCGTCCAGTCGAGCTCCTGCAGCCGGCGCAGCCCGTCGGCGAACGGCACCTTCCGCAGCAGCGCGGTGGGCGCCATGATCGTTGAGGTCTGGATGAAGCCGTCGCCGTGGAACAGGCCGTGGCGTACGGCGAGGTACTCGCTGATCGGCTCGTCCGGCGCCGGGATTCGGCGAGGCATGATCAGCTCGGCGCGCGGGGTGCGCATGTAGAGCCGGCTGCCCACGATCGGCAGCGCCACCCCGGAGGCGTGGGCCCGCTCGAGCTGCGTGGCCAGTTTCTCCGGCAGCCACTCGTCGTCGTCGTCCAGGAACGCCACCCAGTCCGCCTGCGCATGGTCGACGCCGCGATTACGCGCGTTCGGCGCGCCGCCGGACGTCGGCAGCTCGACCGGGCGGATGCGTTCGTCGCCGACCGCCCTCAGCGCGTCGACGGTCGCTTGATCGGGGCCGTCGATCACCACCACGACCTCGATCTCCCGTATCGTCTGGCCCAGCGCGCTCCGGACGGCGCGGACCACCAGTTCGGGCCGGTTGCGGGTGGGAATGACGACGCTGACCTCAGGTCTTTGCACGATGACCAATCCGTCTCAGTTGCGGTGCTGCGCCACCACACGGAGTCCTACGGGTTCGCTGGCGTAGCGTACACGACCTGCACTTTCGTCGGATATTTCGCAGCCAGCGCGCGAGCGGCCGCGATGTTGGTCGGCGCGGCCGGGTCGCCGAACGCCACCGGGAGCGGCTGACCAGGCCGAACGTTCGGCCGGTAGGGGCGGCTCCCATCGACGACGAGCAGGCTCGCCTCGGGGCTGTGCACGAAGAAGCGGACGGGCAGCGGGCTCTCCCGCACGAGTCGGTCCATGTCCTCGATGGTGCCGTTGCTGCTGGCGGATCCCGGGTACAGAAACTCCGACCAGGCCGGGAAGTACCGGTACTGGCGCAGCAGCGCGGCGGCGCCGAGGGTCGCCGACCAGTTCCGCCACGGGCCGCCCATGAGGTCGACGTTCACCGCCCCGCCGCCGTCGGGGAACATCCGGGCCATCAGCAGCGCGTCGCGGGCCGACTCCGGAGTGCCACGGTCCTTGCCCATGGCCAGTTTGATGCCGGGCGCGACCGGTGTGGTGTGCCATTCGCCACCCGCGACCGCCAGCAGGCCGACGACCGGTAGCGCGATCGCCACCCGTGCCGCGGCGCCGAGCCCAGGCCGGAACCGGACCAGGCCGCCGAGCGCGCACAGGCTGACCACGATGAGCAGGTGCAGGAGCTTGTCGAAGTAGTACACCGGGTGATCGATCACGGCCGTTTGATACAGCCCGAGGCCGGCGGCGAGCGCGAACGCGACGGCGAGGGAGAACAGCGCCGCACGGTGGCTTGGCGCGCGCAGCCCGCGCCGCACGAGCACGGCGAACACGGCCAGCGCCAGCAGGGCCACCGTCGCCGGGCGGTCGACGACCCTCGCCGTGCCGTTGAGCAGCAGCTGCGATCCGCTGGAGGCGGCCATCGCGGTCAGCGGCCCGATCGAGGTGACGACCGCGAGCGGGGCGGCCGTCAGCCAGCCCCACCAGAACCGCCACAGCCGCGCGCGCCAGACCCACCATAGGGCGACCAGCCCGCCGTACGGCAGGAACAGCGGGTAGCTGAACGAGATCCCGATAAGCAGCAGCGCCACGGTCGCGGTCTGTTCGCCCGGCCGTGGCAGTGGGCGGACGACGATCGCGGTGAGCACCGCCGCGCAGGCGAGGCCGGCGAGCTCGTTCGGGTAGCCGCGGGAGAGCACCGTGACCGGGTCACCGAGCACCAGCCAGGCGGCGGCGATCAGCAGGACGGGCAGCAGCCGGGCGGCGGACGCGCCGGGGCCGGCCAGGCGGCGCACCGCCCACAGCACGGCGAGGGCGAGCAGCAGGAACGTGCTGACGAGCAGCCAGATCATGACGTCGGCGGCGGCGCCGGGCGAGGTGCGCCCGGTCGTCGAGGAGATGAAGTGGCCCAGCACCGCGTACGCGAAGTGCAGGCCCTGCGGGTAGTTCGCGATGCCTTCGAGCTCCCCGTCCGGCACGAACGGGCGCAGGGCCTCGGGGCGCATGAACAGGTAGCCGCCGGTACGGCCGATGGCGTCGTACAGCAGGTAGTGGCGCGCGATGTCCTCGCCCGCGAGCGGCAGGCCGAGGCGGCCGCCGAGGTCGCGGGCGGTGTACGGCACCAACGAGATCACGGCGACGCCGGCGAACACGATCGCGAGCAGCACGTCGGCGGGGCGCCGGACTCTACGCGTGGGTGGGGTGAGGCGGCCCGTCGCCGCGGCGATCAGCACAAGGACGGTCAGGGCGACGCCCGCGACCAGGGTCGGGTGCAGATGGCGGGACGAGGCCGGCCAGAGCGTGATGGCCAGGCCGAACACGCACGCGGCGCCGAAGAGCTGGGCGCAGGCGAGCACGAACCGGCCGAGCAGTCCGAGGCCGCCGCGCTGCACCGCCATCGTGCCGGCGAGCACCAGCACCGGCAGTAACGCATCCAGGCGGACCGGGTGGGCGGCCAGCGGCACGAGCCAGGCCAGAAGCAGGGCGAACGCGACCCGTAGAGCCGGGGTGCGGCGGCCGGTGCGGCCGCCGTTAGATCTCTCGCCTGTCATGCCGTCGCCGGTCCTGGGCCGTGTCACCGTCAGCACATGCATTCTCCGTATCGGCGGCCGCTTCGCCTTGCCGGAAGGTGACGATATCGCGTCCCCGTCCCGGTATTATCCGATGTAGCGTGTATGTCACGACTGAAGGTGATGGACGGCCGCTTTCACCCTTTGGTGGAACATCCGGGCACGTCAATCGCATTCGTTCGCGGCCGCTCCATGCCGGAGCGCGGCATCGCCGGAGCGAGCTGAACAGACGCCCCCGCACCCGGGCGGGTGCGGGGGGCGACGGCTTCGATGTTGCCCCCGCTTACCTGGCTTGCTCGGCCATCGAGCTCAGCTCGATTCGCAGCGTGCGCAGCGCGGCGGCCAACAATCGCGACACGTGCATCTGCGAGATGCCCAGCTCGGCCGCGATCTGCGTTTGGGTCAGGTTGCCGTGGAAGCGCATCGCGATGATCTTCTGCTCCCGCTCCGGGAGCTTGGCCAGCAGCGGGCGCAGCGCCTCGCGATTCTCCACGTTCTGCATGTCCGGGTCCTCGGCGCCGATCAGGTCGCCCAGGCCGGCGGCGATCTGGTTGCCGCCGTCACCGCCGGCCGGGGCGTCCAGCGACAGCGCACGATATGCCTGCCCGCAGTCCAGGCCCTCGATGATCTCCTCCTCGCTCACCCCGAGCCGGGTGGCGAGGTCGGCCACGGTCGGCGAGCGGCCGAGATCCTGCGCGAGCTCGTCGGAGACCTTGCTGATCT